>JBIKWH010000025.1:0-12272 GCA_044356435.1 Vicinamibacterales bacterium | reverse complement strand
CGGGCTCGTCGTGGCCGAGCACCACGAACCCTACGGCAACTTCTCCGTGGAAACGCCGGCCTTCGCCAATCAGTTCAAGGGCAAGAGCATCCGCGACGGCTTCAAGGTCGGCATGGACGTCGATGCCGTGACCCGTGCCACGATCACGGTGACCAGCGCCGCGCGGGCCGTCAAGAACGCCTCGCGCCGGATCGCGCGGCAGTATCTGCCGCCACCCGGCAAGTGATGCACCGACGGAAGCCCGCGCTGATCCCGGCGCCGCTGCTGGCGCTGGTGCTCGCGGGTGTCCTGGCCCCCGCGCTCCTCGCACAGGACACCCCGCCTCCCGTTCCGGCGTCCGCCACCGCGGGGCAGCCTGCCGGCGCCCCAGCGGCCGACGGCGCCGCCGCGCCGGACACCGCGCCCGCGGGGGCCGCGGACGGCGATGACGACGGCGGCTGGAACTTCGACGACGAAGACGAAGAGACGGCGGCGCGCGAGCAGACGCTCGGCGAGATCATCAAGCCGCAGATCCCGGACATCGCCGCCTTCACCGGGTTGATGATCCTCTGCATGGTCAGCTTCGCCAGGCGAAGCCCCACACTGAAGATCGCCACGCTCGTCTACACCCTCGTGTTTCTGGGCTTCATGCGGAGCCAGCTCTACTCCGTGGTGAACATCTTCGGGCTGATGACGGCGAACCTGCCCATCCCCTCACACGCCGTCTTCACCTACATGTTCTGGATCGCCGCACTCGGCACGACCGTGATCTGGGGCCGCCTCTACTGCGGCCGCCTGTGCGCCTTCGGCGCGCTGACGCAGTTGATGGACACCGTGGTGCCGAACCGGTGGCAGGTGAAGATCCCCGCGAAGGTGGAGCAGAACGCGTTCTACTTCAAGTACGCGCTGCTCGCGTTCGTGATCGTCTACTACCTGGCCACTGAGGACATCCTCATCTCCCGCTACGTCGAGCCGTTCTGGATGTTCGGCGCGCTGGCGAACTTCACCGCGTTCACGTCGGTCCCCGGCGCCTGGTTCCTGTGGGGCCTGCTCGGTGCGCTGCTCCTCGCCACGGTGGTCATCCGGAACCTCTACTGCCGGTTCATCTGCCCGGTCGGCACCTTCCTCGGCATCATTTCCAGCCTCACGACCATCTTTCGCATCAAGCGCTGGTCCGAGTGCAAGACGTGCACGATCTGCGAACGTACCTGCGAATGGGGCGCCATCCAGGGTCCGCGTATCGTGCGTAGCGAGTGTGTCCGCTGCGACGACTGCGAGATCGTCTACGACGACAAGAAGAAGTGCGTCCACTGGATCGTGATCGAGCGCAAGGACGTGCTTGTGGCCCGCGCGGCGGCACGAGCCGCGGCCGCCCAGGCGCGCATGTCCGGCCCGCGCGAGCAGCCGTCGTAGCGCGATGACGAGTGCGAGCTGGCTGCGAATCTCGGCGGGCCTCGCGCTCTTCCAGGCCGTGGCCCATACGATCGGGGCGGTGCTCGTCGCGCCAGAGACTGGGAGCGCCGAGTCCTCCGTGCGGAGCACGATGGACGCGTTCCGCTTCAGCGTGGCTGGCATCGAGCGCAGCTACCTGGACGCCTACCTCGGGTCCGGCTGGACGATTACGGTCATGCTGCTGGCGTCGGCCGTGCTGCTCTGGCAACTGGCGCGGTTCGCCGGAGACACCCCCGGGGCCGCACGGCCGCTGATCCTCACGCTCGCCGCGGCGTTCGGCGGAACAACGGTGGTTGGCGCCGTCTACTTCGTGCTGCCCCCGACTGTGCTCTCGGCTGCGATCACCGTGTGTCTGTGCGCCGCGGCCTTCCGCGCCACCGGGGCCTGACCGCCACAAGCCCCAGGGCGCGTCATCACTGTGCCGGACTGGACCGCCCGCAGGCGGCTGGCGCGTGGCAAGATGTCAGGGACCCCGAACGTTCCGCTGTAAGCGCTCCCAGACGAGCGTCCGACTCCGTGGTCGCAGCATCCAACATCCCCGCGCGTGGAGAGTTGTATGTTCCGAACCCGCTGTTTCGTCCTTTGTCTCCTTCTCGCCGTCGCGTGCGTGAGCACCGCGCGCGCCCAGGGCACTTCGGACCCCGAGGCCCGTCTTCGCGAGCTCGGGCTGGCGTTGCCTGCCCCTGACGCACCCGTTGCGAATTACGTGCGCGCCGTGCGGGCGGGGAACCTGCTGTTCCTTGCTGGTCACGGCGAGTGCGGCGACGGCGACCTGACCGGCAAGGCCGGAGGCGCGGTCACCGTCGACCAGGCGAACGCGGCCGCACGCCGTGTCGGACTCTGCCTGCTCGCCACGGTCAAGGCCGAGCTCGGTGACCTGCGAAAGGTGAAACGGGTCGTCAAGGTGCTCGGGCTGGTCAACGCCGTGCCGGAGTTCAAGGAACACCCGAAGGTCATCAATGGGTGCTCCGACCTTCTCGTCGCCGTACTCGGTGAACGCGGGCGTCACGCCCGATCGGCGGTGGGCGTGGCCTCGCTGCCATTCGACTGGACGGTCGAGATCGAGATGATCGTGGAGGTCGGCGATGGCCGTTGATCGCCGATCGTTTGTCACGACCGCCGCGCTCTCAATGGGCGGCGTGGCCTTCGCGCAGCAGGCGGTCGTTCCACCGTCCGCCCGGCGCCACGGTCCGCCTGTCTGGCTCGACATGGACCAACAGCAACTGGACGACGCGTACGACCAGAACGTGTGGGCACCGAACCGTCAGCAGATCCGCGACCGCTTTGCTGTCAACAGCGAGGCGGTGCGCAAGCGTATTGGCACCCCCCGGCGCTTTCCGTACGGCACGTCCGCCATCGAGCAGCTCGACGTCTACGCCACGGATCGCCCGAACGCGCCCGTGAACGTGTTCATTCACGGAGGGGCCTGGCGCGGGGGCATGGCCCGCGACTATGCCTTCCACGCCGAGCTCTTCCGCGCGGCTGGAGCACATCTTGTGGTCGTGGATTTCATCAACGTGATTGAGTCCGGTGGCGATCTGACGCCGATGGCGGACCAGGTGCGCCGTGCTGTGGTCTGGGTGTACCGGAACGCCCGGTCATTCGGTGGCGATCCAGACCGGCTCTTCATCTCGGGTCACTCGTCCGGAGCGCACCTGGCCGGCGTCGCGCTCACAACGGACTGGCGGCGCGCGTTTGATCTGCCCTCGGACATCCTGAAGGGCGGGCTCTGCTGCAGCGGGATGTTCGACCTCCGGCCGGTCCGCCTGTCCGCCCGCAGCAGCTACGTGACGCTCACGGACAGCGTGGAACTGGCGTTGAGTGCGCAACGCCACCTCGAGCACCTGAACTGCCCCGTGCTCCTCGCCTACGGCACGCTCGAGAGCCCGGAGTTTCAGCGTCAGTCACGCGACTTCGCCACCGCCGCCCGCGCGGCTGGCAAGTCGGCGGAGGTGCTCGTCGGCGACGCGTGCAACCACTTCGAGGTCATCGAGACGATCGCGAATCCCTACGGTCTGCTCGGCCGCGCCGTCTTGGAGCAGATGGCCCTGGCCTGAACCGCGGGTACGGATCCAGGTGACACGGGAGAGACTCACACAGGACGGATGGGCGCGCATGAGCAGGACTGATCTCGAACCTCTGCCAGCAATCGAACCGGGACGGTATCGCCACTACAAGGGCGGCGAGTACGACGTCGTCGGCGTCGTGCGCCACAGCGAAAGCCAGGAGCCGCTCGTCCTGTATCGTCCGCTCTACGGCGACGCTGGTCTGTGGGTCAGGCCGTATGCGATGTTCATCGAGCATGTCCTCGTCGACGGTGTGACGATTCCCAGGTTCGCTCTGGTAGAGCGACGCGCCTAGCTGGCGCGTCAGGGCGCGTCGGTAGGCGCCGTCGCAATCGCTACCGTGCCCTTGAGCCCGGACGAGACGACGACCTCGTTGTTCGCGCCCACAATCACCGCTTCGACATCCGGGATGCGCTCCACCAGCGCCAGCCCGCGCACCGGGCCGAGGATGAAGACGCCCTTCGCGAGCGCGTCGGCGATCACCGCCTTGTTCGTGACGAGGGTGACACTGCGCGAGCGCCGCGCCGGTTCACCTGTCGAGAGATCTAGGATGTGGTGATAGCGCCGGCCGTCCTTGATGAAGAAGCGCTCGTAGTCGCCTGACGTACTGAACGTGCCGTCTGTCAGGTCCAGCGTCGCGAACACCTGGTCGAGCGAGCCACGCGGGTCGCGAATGCCCAGCTTCCACGGCCGCCCGTCCTTGAAGCCGCCGACATAGAGATCGCCCCCGGCCTGGATCATGAAGTCGCGGAGGCCGTGGCTCCGGAGGATGGCCACGGCGCGGTCCACGGCGTAGCCCTTGCCGATCCCGCCCAGGTGCACCTTCATGCCGGCCTTCTGCAGAAATGCCGTGCCGGCCCTGTCGTCCACGACGAGCGCGCGGTAGTTCACGAGCGGGAGCCTGTCGGCGACCTCGCGCGGGTCCGGCACGGAGCCGTCCTTGTCCTGCGCGTCGAACTTCCAGAGGCCCGTCAGCGCGCCGAAGGTCACGTCGAAGGCGCCTTCCGTCCACTCGCTCACCTGGCGGGCGATGCGCAGCACCGCGAGTGTGTCGGCACCGACCGTCACGGGCTGCCGTCCCGCGGCGGTGTTCAGCCGGACGATCTCGCTCTCCGGCTTCCAGACGCTGAGCAGGCTGTCCAGCCGATCGAACTCCGCAAATACCTCAGCGAAGGCGCGTTCGGCTGTTGCGGTATCTGCCGTCGACGCGGTCAGCTCGATGCGCGTGCCCATCGTGTCGTGTGTCCGCACGACCGCATGCGGCCTCGCGGCCGGTGCCGGCGGCACCTCGGAAGACGGGCCGCACGCGGCCGTGATCACGGCGGTGGTGAGAAGGCTGAGCAGGACCCGGCGCACGCCGGTAGCTTAGCAATGCCGGTGGTACAGTGTTCGCTCGGCCCTCCCGCATGTCCGCAGATCGTCTCTCTCAGGTTCTCGCGCAGTACTGGGGTTACACGTCCTTCCGACCGCTTCAGCGTGAAGCGATGGATGCCGTCGTGGCGTCCCGGGACTCGGTCGTCATCCTGCCGACCGGCGGCGGCAAGTCGCTCTGCTTCCAGGCGCCGGCGCTGGTCCGCGACGGGCTGGCGGTCGTCGTCTCGCCGCTCATCTCGCTGATGAAGGACCAGGTGGACACGCTCGTTGGCAACGGCGTGCCGGCCGCGCTCTACAACAGCGCGCTCTCCGGCGAGCAGAAGTCACGGGTCACCGCCGGTCTGCGCCGCGGCGACTATCGCCTGCTGTACGTGTCGCCGGAACGGCTCGTCGGCGAAGGCGGGCAGGCGTTCTGCAGCCTGCTGGCGGGGTGCGGCGTCAGCTTTGTCGCGGTCGACGAGGCGCACTGCATCAGTCAGTGGGGCCATGACTTCCGGCCCGAATACCGCCAGCTCGCATTGCTCCGCGAACTGATTCCCGGCATCAGCGTGCACGCGTTCACCGCCACGGCGACGGCGCGCGTGCGGCGCGACATTGTCACCCAGCTTGCCCTGCAGGACCCGGTGGAGCTGGTCGGGTCGTTCGACCGGCCGAACCTCGTCTACCGGGTGCTCGCGCGGGACGTCCTCAAGAAGCAGCTCCTCGAGGTGCTCGCGCGCCATCCGCGCGAGGCCGGCATCATCTACTGCACGTCCCGCAAGGAGGTCGACGCGCTCGCGGCGTGGTTGACCGAGTCCGGCCATCCCGCGCTGCCGTATCACGCGGGTCTCTCGGACGAGGAGCGTCACCACAACCAGGACGCGTTCCTCGACGAGCGCGTGGAGCTCGTCGTGGCCACGGTCGCGTTCGGCATGGGCATCGACCGGTCGGACGTGCGCTTCGTCGTGCACGCGGGCGCGCCGCGCTCCGTCGAGCACTACCAGCAGGAGTCCGGCCGTGCCGGGCGTGATGGTCTCGAAGCCGAGTGCGTACTCATCTCATCCGCGGCCGACTTCATGCGCTGGCGGGTGATGCTCGAACGCAACGGCGAGTTCACGGACGCCTCCCGCGTGCTGCTGCAGCAGATGGAACGCTACGCCGGTGGCACCGGCTGCCGGCACCGCCAGCTCAGCGAGTACTTCGGCGAACGGTGGACGCGCACCGACTGCGGTGCCTGCGACGTCTGCCTCGGCGAGCTGGAGTCCGTGGCCGAGCCAGTCACGGTGGCCCGGAAGATCCTCTCGTGCGTGGCCCGGGTCGGCCAGCGGTTCGGCGCCGCCCACATCGCGGCCGTCCTGCGCGGCCAGACGACGGAAGCGGTCGTCGCGCGCGGGCACGCCGAGCTGAGCACCTTCGGGCTGCTCTCGGGCGCGTCGGTGCAGGAGGTGCGCGGCTATATCGAGCAGATCTCCGCCGCCGGGCTGCTGCGGCAGATGGGCGATGCGTATCCCGTGCTCGCGCTCACGCCCCAGGGCTCGGCGCTGCTGAAGGACCCGGCCGCTTTCCCCGATCTCGCGCTGGCGCGGCAGAAGGCGCCGCGCCGCGACGGCAGCCGGACGCGGTCGCGCGCGGAAGCAGAGTCGTGGGATGGCGTGGATCGGGAGCTGTTCGAGCGGCTCCGCGACGTCCGTCTGCGCCTGGCGCGCACGCGCGGCGTGCCGCCGTATGTCATCTTTCACGACGCCGCGTTGCGCGACATGGCGCGCGTGAAGCCCACGTCCACCGAGGCGCTGCTCGGCGTCCGGGGCGTCGGCGCGCGCAAGGCCGAAGACCTCGGCGAGCACTTCCTGGACGCGATCCGCGCCCACACTCTGTAGAGACGTCCGCCAGTCATGCCGCTCCTCACGCTCGACCACATCACCCACGCCTACGGCCACGTGCCGCTCCTCGACGACGCGAGCCTGCAGATCGACGCCGGTGAGCGCGTTGCCATCATCGGCAGGAACGGAACGGGGAAGTCCACGCTCCTGCAGGTCGTGAGCGGCGAAACGCCACCGGACGCCGGCTCGGTCTGGCGGGAGCCCGGGCTCCGCATCGGCCGCCTGCAGCAGGACGCGATCCTGCGGGACGACCGGACGGTGTTCGACGTCGTGGCCGATGGCCTGGTGCTCCGGCACGACGAAGAGCCCTGGATGCGCGATCAGCGCGTCGAGATGGTGATCTCCCGCCTCCACCTGCCGGCCGATGTGAAGGCGAGCACCCTGTCCGGCGGCTGGCGCCGGCGCGTGCTGCTGGGCCGGGCACTCGTGGGCGAGCCGGAGCTCCTGCTCCTCGACGAACCGACGAACCATCTCGACATCGAGTCCATGACCTGGCTCGAGACGTTCCTGACCGACTACCGCGGCGCCGTGCTGTTCGTCACCCACGACCGCGTGTTCCTGCAGCGCGTGGCGACACGCATCGTCGAACTGGATCGCGGCCAGCTCTCGAGCTGGCCCGGCGACTACGCCACCTATCTGCGCCGCAAGGAAGAGTGGCTGGAGGCCGAGGCCACACGCCACCAGAAGTTCGACAAGAAGCTGGCCGAGGAGGAAGTCTGGATCCGTCAGGGCATCAAGGCGCGCCGGACGCGGAACGAAGGCCGCGTGAAGGCGCTGATCGAGATGCGCGCGGAGCGGGCACGTCGCCGGGAGCGCACGGGATCCGTGACGCTCGTGGTGGAAACGGCCGAGCGCTCGGGCCAGACGGTGCTCGAAGCGGAAGGCGTCAGCAAGGGCTTCGACGGCCGTACCGTGATTGCCGGATTCTCGACGCGGATCCAGCGCGGCGACCGCGTCGGCATCATCGGCGCGAATGGCGCGGGGAAGACCACGCTGCTGCGCCTGCTGCTCGGCGAGCTGGCGCCGGACGCCGGCGAGGTGCGCACGGGCACGAACGTGGCGATCGCCTACTTCGACCAGCAGCGCGAGCAGCTCGACCCGGAGCGGACCGTCGTCGACACCGTGGCGGACGGTCAGTCCTCGGTAACCATCGGCGGCCGGGAACGCCACGTCCACGGGTACCTCCAGGACTTCCTGTTTCCGCCGGAGCGGGCACAGTCGCCCGTCAAGGCCCTGTCGGGCGGCGAGCGGAACCGGCTGCTGCTGGCGCGCCTGTTCACGAAGCCGGCAAATGTCCTCGTGCTCGACGAGCCGACCAACGACCTCGACATCGAGACGCTGGAGCTGCTTGAGGCGATGCTCGCCGAGTGGCCCGGCACGCTGCTCCTCGTCAGCCACGACCGCGCCTTCATCGACCACGTCGTGACGAGCACGCTGGTGTGCAACGGCGACGGCAGCGTCGAGGAGTTCGTCGGCGGCTACGACGACTGGCTCCGGCAGCGCCGCGCGACAGCGGCAGCATCGGCCAAGGCCAGGGCGGCGGCCAGCGCTGGGCCGGGCAAGAGCTCCGTCGCCGCAGCGCCCCCGCCGGCGCCCGCTGGCCCGAAGGCGAAGAGGCTGTCCTACAAGGAGCAGCGGGAGATGGACGCGCTCCCCGAGCGGATCGCGGCGCTCGAGGCCGAGCAGGAGACGCTCAACGCACGCGTGACCAGCCCCGGCTTCTACTCCGAGTCGAAGGATTCCATCCACACGACCCTGGCCCGCGTGGAGACGCTCCAGGCCGAGCTGCTCGACGCCTACGCCCGCTGGGACGAGCTCGACTCACGCACCGCCGGCTGACCGGTTCCGGTCCGCGTCGAGCATCCCGGCGGCGCCCAGCAGCCCGGCGATCCGCGCGGCCACCGCGGCGTTGCCCGCCGGCGTCAGGTGGCACTCGTCGAGATACGGAGTGGGTGCCGGCGTCGTGTCGAAGATGTCACCGAGATAAAAGAGCCCGGCCCGCCTCCCGGCTTCCGCGGCCACGAGCGGATACGTGGCCTGGAGCAGGGCCGGCGCGCCCTGGCGCACGGGGCCGTCGGCCAGGAGGCGCTGCTCGTCCGCCGTCCGGGCGCCAGCTTTCACCCACAGCGTGGGCTGCCAGAAGAACGCCGCTTGAAAGCCGTGTGCCCCGGCGATGGCCCGGACGGCCTCCACGTTGGTGATATACGCCCGGACGATCGCGTCCGGCGTCGTGACCGGCGGCTGGTCTCCGGCCGGAGACGATGGTGCCGGGCGCCACGCGCGTCGCCAGCGGACCACGGCTTCCCACAGGTGACTGCTCCGCAGCAGTTCCAGCAGAGCCGTCACGGCGCCGTGGCGGTCCGCCCGCGCCACAGCGACGGCGCCGTCGTAGTCCGGCGCGCCACGCGGTGCGCCGCCGCCGACGCCGTCATCCCCGAGGATGTTCACGTCATTGAAGCCGTCATAGAAGACGACCAGCTCCGGCGCCGGTCGCTCCTGCAACTCGCGCAGCAGCGCGATCACGCCTTGCGTCGACGACCATCCGAATTGCCCGAAGTTCCGGAGACACACCGGGCGCCCGAGCCGCGTGGTCAGCGCCCCGTGGAGGCGGGCGGGCAACGTGTCGGCGTCGGCGACGCCGTAGCCGAACACGGACGACCCGCCGAAGACGAACACCGTGAACACGCCGGCCTCACAGGCCGCGCCGGGCGTCACCCGGTTTCCGCCGTCGTCTACATTCAGGGTCCGGCTGCGCAGCGGGTGCGCCCGCCAGCCGACATGGGGCCAGTAGTCGACCGTCAGCCGATCGAGGTCGTCGGACAGTACCTGGGCCGCTCTGTCGGCCTCGCTGACCGGCGCGCCCGGGCGCGGACCCGTCCACCAGAGGATGGCCGCGGCGAGGCCCTCGGCCACTGCGAGCAGGAAGAGCGTGTTGAGCAGCAGCAGTGCCGCCGCACGCCAGGCGCGGGCCATCAGCTGGCAGTGTACACAGGGGGCCGACTACAATTGACGTTTCCCCGGGCCCGGCCAATCCAGACAGAGTGCAGTCAGCATGATTTCCGTCAGCAGCGTTTCGATGCGGTACGGCAACAAGGTCCTCTTCGATGAGGTCACCGCAACCTTTACGACCGGCCGCCGCTACGGCCTGACCGGCCCCAACGGCGCCGGCAAGTCCACGTTCATGAAGCTCCTCACCGGGGAGCTCGACCCGCAGAAGGGCGCCGTGAACCGCCCGAAGAAGCTCGGCGTGCTGCGGCAGGACCAGTTCGCCTTCGACGCCTTCCGCGTGGTCGACACCGTGATCATGGGCAACAAGCGCCTGTGGGATGCCCTCCAGGAACGCGACGCGCTTTACGAGAAGGCGGACATGTCGGACGCGGACGGCATGCGGCTCGGGGAGCTTGAGGGTGTTGTCGGCGAGGAAGACGGCTACTCGGCGGAAAGCGACGCGGCGGTCCTGCTGCAGGGTCTCGACATTCCCGACGAGCTGCACGAGCGGAAGATGAGCGAGCTGCAGGGCGGGCAGAAGGTGCGCGTGCTGCTGGCGCAGGCGCTCTTCGGCAACCCGACGGCGCTGCTGCTCGACGAACCGACGAACCACCTGGACCTGGACTCGATCCACTGGCTCGAGGACTTCCTGAACCGCTACGAGGGCATGCTGATGGTCATCTCGCATGACCGGCATTTCCTCAACAACGTGTGCACGCACACGGCGGACATCGACTACCAGACGATCATCACCTACACCGGCGGCTACGACGACATGGTGCTGGCCAAGACGCAGGTCCGCGCGCGCATCGAGTCGGAAAACGCCCAGCGCGAGAAGAAGATCGCGCAGCTCCAGGACTTCATCGCGCGGTTCAGCGCCGGCACGCGCGCCAGCCAGGTGTCGTCACGCCGCAAGGAAGTCGAGCGGCTGGAAACCACGGCTCTCGCCCGGTCCAACATCGAGCGGCCGTACATCCGGTTCAACCAGAAGCGCCCGTCCGGCAAGATGGCCGTGGAGTTCAAGGGGCTCGAGAAGTCCTACGGCGATCACCACGTCATCAAGCCGTTTGATTCCGTCGTCAACCGCGGCGACCGCGTGGTGATCGTCGGCAGAAACGGCGTCGGCAAGACGACGCTGCTCAGGGCGATCCTCGCGGACGGACCGGACGTGGACCAAGCCCTGGCCGGTGACCGCGATGGCGGCACGCTTCGCTGGGGACACGAAGTCTCGGTCGGCTACTTCCCGCAGGACGCGACGGGTGTCATCAAGAAGGGCATGCAGGCCGTCGAGTGGCTCCACCAGTTCGATCCGGAAGCCGCGCGGCAGGACATCCACGGCCTGCTCGGCCAGATGCTCTTCAAGGGCGAGGAAGGCTACAAGCCGACCGAGGCGCTCTCCGGCGGTGAAACGGCGCGGCTGCTCTTCTGCCGGATCATGCTGCTCAAGCCCAACGTGCTCGTGCTCGATGAACCGACGAACCACCTGGACCTGGAGTCCATCAACGCGCTGAACATCGCGCTGCAGAAGTACGAAGGCACGGTGTTCCTGGTGACGCACGACCAGGATCTGCTCGAAGAAGTGGGCACGCGCGTGTGGCACCTGGATGGTTCCGGCGCGGTGCTCGACTTCAAGGGTCCGCACGAAGAGTTCGAAGCCGAGCACGGCCGCAAGTGACCAGGTAAGCGCCGTCAGCAAGCACCGCTCTAAGCAAGCACCGCTCTGGAGAGACGACATGGCATCCTTGATCGAAGCAATCGACGTCAAGCGCAAGACGTTCTTTGAGATGGACGACGTTCCCTATCTCTGTCTCGAGCAGGAGATCTCCAAGCCGACCGCGCGAGGCGGCCAGACGCTCGTGCGCCTGAAGATGCGGAACTTGTTGACGCAGGCGGTCTTCGACAAGACCTTCAAGGCCGGCGAGAAGTTCAAGGAGCCGGACCTGGTGATGGTCGAGGCGCAGTACCTCTACGCCGATGGCGACGGTTACAACTTCATGGACCAGGGGTCGTTCGAAACGTTGACGATCAACGGCGACATCCTCGGCGAACAGACTGGCTATCTGGCGGACAACCTGATGGTCCAGGTGCAGAAGTTCAACGGCAACCCGATCGGCATCCAGCTTCCGTCACTCGTGGAGCTCACGGTCACACAGACCGAGCCGGGCGTCCGGGGCGATACGGCCAGCGGTGGAGTGACGAAGGCGGCGACGGTGGAGACGGGGCTGGAGATCCGAGTGCCGCTCTTCATCAAAGAGGGCGAGAAGGTGAAAGTGCACACGGAGACGGGCGAGTTCGCCGGTCGCGCGTAGCCGAACCACTTGCCTGTGCGTGACGGGCCGGAGCGCCGCGTCGTGGGCAGGCGACGTCCGTTACGTGCGCTCACTGGGCGCCCGTGAACAGCACCCGGCTCCTGTACAGACTGATTCGCGCTCGAAACGCACGCCGCCTACCCACGCCGCGGCCCGTGCGGCCCCCGCGTGACGGGCCGGAGTGCCGCGTCGCGGGCAGGCGACGTCCGTTACGTGCGCTCATTGGGCGCCCGTGAACAGCACCC
>JBIKWH010000297.1:0-3526 GCA_044356435.1 Vicinamibacterales bacterium | reverse complement strand
GCCGCAATCCGCCAGGGCGTCTACGGGCCGGGCCCGTATCACTACAACCTCATCGGCCGGATGATGGTCCGCTCGATGGAGCCGCCGCCGCGGCGGCGGTTCACGGCGCCGAAGGCGTTCCTGCCCCAGCCCCGGCGCGCCAAGACGGAAACGCTCCCCGCGTTCCGCGCCTATCAGACGCAGATCGTCGACCGGCTGCGGCAAGCGAACGGGCTTGATCTGGCACGGGCGAAGGTCAGCTCGCCCGTGTATCACTGGCTGCGGATGCCGCTCGGATCCGCCTTCGGGATGATGGTGGCGCACGAACGCCGCCACCTGTGGCAGGCACGTCAGGTGATCGGGAAGCGGAGCTTCCCGGCCCACCGCTAGCGCGGGCGCGCCGCTAGGAACGACCCGCGCGCACGGCGGCCACGATGTGGCGCGCCGAGAGACCGTAGCGATCCACCAGCTCTTCAGGCTTGCCGCTGCGCGGAATCTCGCGCACGGCGAGCCGCGTGACGGTGAAGCCCGCCGGAGCGACCGCGGACGCCACCGCGTCGCCGATCCCGCCCGCCGCGTAGTGATCCTCGACGGTGATCAGGCGTCCACCCGATGCCTTCGCGCACGCGATGAGCGCGGCGGCGTCGATGGGCTGGAGGGAATACAGGTCGACCACGCGGATAGCCAGCCCCTCGGCCTTGAGCGTGTCGTACGCCGCGAGCGCCTCGAACACGGTGATCCCCGCGCCGATGACCGTGGCCACATCCGCGCTGCTCGACCGCAGCACCTTCAGGCCACCGATCGGAAACGCCTCGGTGGGACCGTAGATGACCGGGGTCTTCGGCCGCGACGTCCGCATGTAGGCGGGTCCGGGCGTGGACGCCATCGCGGCCACCAGACGATCCGTGCTGACCGCGTCGCACGGGTAGAGCACGGTGATGTTCGGCTGTGCCCGCATCATCGCGAGGTCCTCAAGCGCCATCTGCGACGGCCCGTCCTCGCCGATCGAGACGCCGGCGTGCGACCCCGCCATCTTGATGTTCAGGTTGCTGATGGCGGCCATGCGGATGAAGTCGTAGGCGCGCGTCAGAAACGCGGCAAACGTCGAGGGGAACGGAATCGCGCCGCGGCTGGCCAGCCCCATCGCGGCTCCGACCATCACCTGCTCCGCGATGAAGTTCTGATAGAACCGGGTCTTGTCGGCGCGCTGTTCGAACTTGTCGCTGAAGGTCGAGTTCTTGACGTCCGCGTCGAGCGCGACGACCCGGGCATCCTGCGCGCCCAGCTTCGCGAGGGCATCGCCGTAGGCCTCGCGAGTGGCGATGAGCTCGCCCATCTTGTACCCGGGTGCCGCGACCGCCGCAGGGGCCGCAAGCGGCTTCGGCGCAGCCGGCATCGGCGGCACGGGCACATCCTCGACGCCGCTGATGAGCTGCGCGGTGAGCTCCGCGACGCCCTTGTCGCACTCCTCGCCCTTCTTCAGCGCCTTCCCGTGCCAGCCCGGCTTCCCTTCGACAAACGAGATGCCCTTGCCCTTGAGCGTCTTCGCCAGAAGCACGGTCGGACGACCCTTCGTGGCCCGCGCCTCATCGAGCGCGGCGAGAATCGCCGGCATGTCGTGCCCGTCGATCACCACCGCGTGCCAGCCGAAGGCCGACCACCGCACGCGATAGGCCTCCATGTCGTGCTCGAACTGCGTCGGGCCGCTCTGGCCCAGCGCGTTCACGTCGACGATGGCGCACATCGTGTCCAGCTTTTCCCAGGCCGCGACCGAGGCGGCTTCCCACACCGAGCCTTCGGCGGTCTCGCCGTCGCCCATCAGCACGTAGGTGCGATAGTCGGAGCCGATGCGCCGCGCGTTGAGCGCAATGCCAACGCCCGCGCACAGTCCCTGTCCGAGCGACCCGGTGGCCACGTCCACAAACGGCAGCCGCGGCGTCGGGTGGCCCTCGAGATCGGAGTCGATCTTGCGGAGGTTCAGCAGGTCGCGCCGGGCCACGTAGCCGGCCTCGGCCCACGCGGCGTACAGCAGCGGCGCCGCATGACCCTTCGAGAGGACGAAGCGGTCGGCGGTCGCCAACTGCGGGTTCTTCGGGTCGAAGCGCATCTCCGCGAAGAACAGGGCGGCCACGATGTCCGCCGCCGAGCAGCAGGTCGATGGGTGGCCGCTGGCCGACTCGGTGGTGGCCAGTACGCTCTCGATGCGCAGTCGGGTGGCGATGTTCCGCAGTGCGGGAACTCGCGAAGACGTCGAAATGGACATGAAACCTCGCTGGAAGAGGTGACCAGTCTAGCGGAACGGCGATAATCGGTCCATGTCCGTTGTCCGGTTTCTCCACGCGTTCGCGCTCGCCGTCTGGCTCGGCGGCATGGCTGTGCTCGGAGCCGTTGTCGCGCCGGCGACGTTTCAAGTGCTGCAGGCGCGGAGTGGTGCGAGCGGGCGCGTGCTGGCCGCGGCAGTTTTTGGCACCATCCTCGACCGGTTCCAGCTCGTGGCCTATGTCTGCGGCGCCGTCGTGCTCGTGACGCTCGCCGTCATGGCGTTCGGTGCGAGGCAGATGCGCGCGGAGGGATACGCGGTGCGCGGCGCCCTCGCGGCGGCCATGCTGGCCGTCGCGCTCTACATGGGCGTGAGCCTCTATCCCGAGGTCAACCGGATTCAGGCGGCCATCGGCGCGGATGTCTCGCCCTCGACGCTCGACGCGGGCGATCCGCGGCGTGTGCGCTTCGACGCGCTGCACGCACGCTCGACGCGCCTCATGCAGCTCAACCTCGCGGGCACGCTGATCCTGCTCGCCTGGCACGCGCGCTCCGGCGTCCGGGTGCGCGGTTGAGCCGGACCGTTCTGCTATAGTCGGCCTCGGGCATGCTGGACGACATCACGAAGGCCGTGCTCGCGCGGGAAGACATCGCCCGGTACCTCCACGACGAGGGCAGGGGCGCCCAGGCGCGTGCCCGGATCGAAGAGTACCTGGAGGAGATGCGCACCACGCAGCGCTACTCCATCTACAAGGCCCTCAAGCATCCGCTCTATCCGATCCTCCGCAAGATCGAGCGCATCGGCGAACAGGTGCAGCTCGTCAAGTCCGCCGCCAGGAACAGCCGGATCGTCTACGCCTCGAACCACCGGAGCCACACCGACTACCTCGTCGAGCCGCTGGTGCTGGACGACAACGGCATCCGGCCCCCCGTCATCGCCGCCGGCATCAACCTGTTCGGGGGTCCCCTCGGGCTGATCCACCGCCACGTCACGGGCGCCATTCCGGTCCGGCGCAACGCCAAGGACCCCGCGTATCTGGTGACGCTCAAGGCGTACGTGGCCGAGATGCTCCGCACGCAGGATCTGTTCTTCTATCCGGAAGGCGGCAGGAGCTACAGCGGCGAGCTGAAGAGCCCGAAGACGGGCCTCTTCAACGCCGCGCTCCAGGCCGAGCGCTCGAACCTGGTGATCGTGCCGACCGCCATCGCCTACGACCTCGTGCTCGAAGACCACGTGCTCGCGCGCCAGCGCATCAAGCGCACACAGCGACCCTTCAGCCGCGAGCTG
>JBIKWH010000296.1:0-3530 GCA_044356435.1 Vicinamibacterales bacterium | reverse complement strand
ACCCGTACAAGCAGAAGGGCGTGCGCTACACGGGTGAAGTCCTGAAGAAGAAGGTCGGCAAGACCGGAGCCTAGTCATGCGTATCAAGACACGAGACGACCGCCGTCAGCGAATCAAGTATCGAATCCGCGCCCGCGTGCAGGGTACGGAGGCGCGTCCGCGCCTCACCGTGTTCCGCAGCGTGACGCACATCTATGCGCAGGTGGTCGACGACTCCACCGGCAGCACGATCGCCGCCGCTTCCACTGTGGAGCCGGCCGTGAAGGGCGCGATGGGCACGGAGGCCAAGGGCGGCAATGTCGCCGGGGCCAAGCTCATCGGCAAGACCATCGCCGAGCGCCTGATCGAAAAGGGCGTCAAGCGGGTGGTGTTCGACCGCAATGGATTTCTTTATCACGGGCGCGTCAAGGCAGTGGCCGACGCAGCGCGTGAAGCAGGTCTGGAGTTCTAGGGCATGGCACTGATGAACCGCGAGCGCGAAAAGATCGACGCCTCCCAGATGGAGATGAAGGACAACGTCGTCTCCATCAACCGGGTGACGAAGGTCGTCAAGGGCGGCAAGAACCTGAGCTTCAGCGCGCTGGTTGTGGTCGGCGACGGGCACGGGATCGTGGGCTTCGGCGTCGGCAAGGCCAAGGAAGTGCCGTCGGCCATCAAGAAGGGCATCGAGGCCGCCAAGAAGAACCTGATCCGCGTGCCGCTCAAGGGCACGACGATTCCGCATCAGGTGGTGGGCAAGTTCGGAGCAGGCGCGGTGCTGTTGAAGCCGGCGCCGGATGGCACGGGCCTCATCGCGGGTGGCGCGGTGCGCGCCGTGGTGGAGTCGGCCGGTATCCAGAACGTGCTGACGAAGTCGCTGGGGTCAGCCAATCCGCACAACGTCGTGCGCGCGACCTTCTCGGGTCTGCTCGCCCTCCAGCATCCGGAGGCCGTGGCCCGCATGCGGGGCAAGGATCTGGCGGATCTCCTGGTGGATACCCGTAAGCGCGTGAGCGCGCGAGGATAGTCGTCATGTCGAAGAAGACGCAGGGCACGTCCGCGGGCGCGAAGAAGGTCCGCGTGACGCTGCTGAAGAGCCCGATCGGGTGCAACAAGTCGCAGAAGGCCACGGTCGAGGGACTGGGCCTTCGGCGTATCCGGCATAGTGTCGAAGTGATCGACACGCCGGCGACGCGCGGAATGATCCACAAGGTCCGTCACCTGGTGACGGTGGCCGAGTAACCCGGTGGCCTCGAGGACGACCATGAATCTCAGCAATCTCAAGCCCGCCCAGGGCAGCAAGCACTCGAAGAAGCGCGTGGGTCGCGGTCATGGCACGGGCCAGGGCACGCAGGCCGGCCGTGGTCACAAGGGTGCGCAGTCGCGTTCCGGCTACAGCCGCAAGCGCGGCTTCGAAGGCGGCCAGATGCCGCTCCATCGGCGTATTCCGAAGCGCGGGTTCCACAATCCGTTCCGCATCGAATACTCCGTGGTCAATCTGGACATCCTGGCCGAGCGGTTCGACGCCGGCACGGTCGTCACGCCCGAACTGCTCCGCGAGCGCGGCGTGATCCACGGCTCGGGTCTCGTCAAGGTGCTCGGGCGCGGCGACGTGAGCAAGAAGCTCACGGTGAAGGCGCACAAGTTCAGCGGCAAGGCCGCTGAGAAGCTGGCTGCCGCGGGCGGCGCAGCCGAAGTCATCGGCGCGTAACAGCCGAAGGGACACATGGAAAACCCGCTGACGAATCTATTCGCCGTCAAGGACCTGCGCAACCGCATCCTTTTCAGTCTGGGGATGCTGGCCGTCTACCGGATCGGGAGTCACATCCCGACCCCCGGTGTGAATCAGGCCGCGCTGGCCGAGATGGCGCGTCAGCTGCAGAGCACGATGTTCGGCCTCTACGACATGTTCTCCGGTCAGAACCTGTCGAAGGTCACGATCTTCGCCCTTGGGGTGATGCCGTACATCAGCTCCTCGATCATCCTGCAGCTGATGACGGTGGTCTGGCCGTATCTCGAGCGCCTCTCGAAGGAGGGCGAGCTCGGCCGCCGGAAGATCACGCAGTACACGCGGTATCTGACGATCGCCCTGGCGGTCGTGCAGGCACTGGGCATCGCGATCTACCTCGAACGTCAGCAGCAGGTGGCGGGTCTCCCGCTGGTCTACAACCCGGGCTGGGGCTTCCGGCTGATGTGCGTGCTGACGCTCACCACCGGCACGAGCTTCATCATGTGGCTCGGCGAGCAGATCACGGAGCGCGGCATCGGCAACGGCATGTCGCTGCTGATCTACTCGGGAATCGTGGTTGGCCTGCCACGCGCGATTCTGACGACGCTGGACCAGATGCGGACGGGGCAGATCAGCCTGCTGCGCATCCTGTTCCTGCTCATCATGATGATTGCGGTCATTGCGGCCATCATCTTCGTGGAGCGCGGCCACCGGCGGATCTCGGTGCAGTACGCCAAACGCGTGGTCGGCCGACGGCAGTACGGCGGGTCGAGCACGCACATTCCGCTCAAGGTGAACACGGGCGGCGTGATTCCGGTGATTTTCGCGTCGTCGCTTCTCGCCTTCCCGGCCACGCTCGGCGGCATGGTGCAGGACGGCTGGATGCGGAGCGTGGTCGACCAGCTCGCCTACGGCATGCCGCTCTACAACCTGCTGTATCTGGTGGGCATCATCTTCTTCGCATACTTCTACACGGCCATCGTGTTCAACCCCGATGACGTGGCGGAGAACATGCGGAAGTACGGCGGGTTCATTCCCGGCATCCGCCCGGGCAAGCGGACGGCGGAGTACATCGATACGATTCTCGGCCGCCTGACGCTGGTGGGCGGTCTCTATCTGGTCATCGTCGCCCTGATTCCGGAGTTCCTGATCACCGGGTTCAAGGTGGCGCCGATTCCGTTCATCGGGGAACAACTGGATGCCGTGCTGCCGCGGTTTGTGACCGAGGGCATGGGGGTGAGCTTCTTCTTCGGGGGCACGTCGCTGCTGATTGTGGTGGGCGTGGCCATGGACACCGTGCAACAGGTGGAGTCGCAGCTCATCATGCGGCACTACGACGGGTTCATGAAGAAGACTCGGATTCGGGGACGGCGGGGTTAAGCGGCGGAGGGTTCCGGGCGAATCCGGAACGTCAGCGATGGGCCTGAACGTCGTCATCATGGGGCCTCCGGGCGCCGGCAAGGGGACGCAAAGCGACCTGCTGGCCGGGAACCGGAGCCTCCCGAAAGTCGCCACGGGGGACATCCTCCGGGAGGCCATCCGGCAGGGGACGCCGATGGGACTCAGGGCCAAGGCTCTGATGGACCAGGGGCAACTGGTGGACGACGCGACCGTGATCGGAATCGTCCGCGAGCGGCTCGCGCGGCCGGATGCAGTGGGTGGGTTTCTGCTGGACGGGTTTCCGCGGACGGTGGCCCAGGCCCAGGCGCTCGACGGGTTGATCGCCGAGCGCGGACTGGCGCCGCTGGTGGTGGTGAACATCAGTGTCCCGGCCGAGGACCTGGTGCGGCGGGTACTGGGGCGCCGGGTGTGCACGACCTGC
>JBIKWH010000294.1:0-3561 GCA_044356435.1 Vicinamibacterales bacterium | reverse complement strand
ACCGGGTGGAACGCACCGTTCGCGTACTCGGCGACGCGGCCATCAGTGGAGGCGATGAACGTGCTTCCGCGAGCGTTCGAGAAGAGTGCGCTGATGCTGCCGAACTGCGTCCACGGGGAAGAGGGCCGTGAGAAGTCGCGGTCCTTCGTGAAGCGGGCAAGTCCGTCTGACTTGTTGACCCAGATGTGGCCCAGTGAGTCGGCGACAAGCGAGGTCACATTCTCGGTCGTCACATCGGGCCGCGTGATCGCCGACCGGATTCTCGACTCACTGACGCGGGTCAGTCCCGCCTCCGTCCCAACCCAGATGTTGCCGTCGCGATCTTCGAGGATGGCGCGAATCTGATCACCCCCGAGTCCGTTGCGGGCGGTGAGTGTGAACGGTTCTCGTGCATCCGGTTGGAGCCGAAGCAATCCGGCTCCATTCGTCCCCAGCCAGATCTGTCCCCTGCGATCGGAGAACGCGGGATTCGAACCCTGGAGGACCTTGTCGGCTATGGACGCCACGCGAAGACCCGTCCCGTCCGTCTTGAGCGTCGCGACCTTCCCTTGACCGGCCATGACGATGGTCTGTCCGCGCGCGCTGATCTCGGCGGCGCCCTTCAGCGCACCCGTGTCCACCCGCGTGAATGCCCTGTCAGCGTCGGCGTAGCGATACACGCCTCCTGCTGTGCCTACCCAGAGACGATGCCGATCGTCCTCCGCGATCGCGGACACGTTGAGATTCCGGCCGTCGAACGGGTTGTGCAGCGACTCCCAGCGTCCGTTCCGGAAGGAGGCAAGTCCGCCCGCCCCTCCGACCCAGACCGTTCCGTCACGCCGCACCAGCAGGGAACGCATCTCGCCTTCAGGAAGGCCCTCGCGCGCCGTGTACTTCGTGATTCGCCCCTCGGTCTGACGAACGACGTGCGACGGGCCGCCGAAGACAACCCAGAGACTTCCATCCCGTCCGTGCGCGGTGGCAAAGACGAGCGGGTTCGGTGAGGGCACCTCTCCGGTCGCCGGCCACTTCGTGAAGCGCTGTCCATCGAACCGGACCAGTCCGTCGAACGTGCCAACCCAGAGGTAGCCATCGGCGTCCTGCTCGATCGACAGCACGTAGTTCGACGGCAGGCCGTCCCGCGCCGTCCATGTCGTCATCCGGTAATGGGGTTCCGCCGAGACGGCGCTGGAGAGGGCGAGAGACAGCGCTACTGCGAGAGCTGCCGACGAAGCACGCAGGGGCATGTTTCTCTGCACAATCTAGCCCGAGGGTGCCGGCTTCATGGGCATCTGCCGGAGTTCGCACGAATCATGCTGGAAATCCTGATTTCGGCCGGTTTGTTGCGAGATCCTGGTCATTCCCCTGGAGCGTTGGAGTCTTAGCGAACTCGCCTGGCCTTGGTGTTCGTCCCGCGCTACCGGTTCTGGTGGACGATCTGATCCAATATCGGGCACTAATGACGCACTATAGTCTGCTACAACCCATCAGATCGCAGCGGAGGTGCGACGGATGCATTCGACACACTTGGACGAGACGGACCGGGCTCTCATCCTGTGCCTGCAGCGGAACGCCAGAATTCCATCCCGGATTCTGGCGTCGAAAGTCGGAATTTCGGGCGCCGAGTGCCTCCGCCGAGTCCGGAGGCTCGAGGCAAACGGGGTGATCCGCCAGTACGTCACGCTGATTGACCCGAGTGCCGTCGGCCTGCGACTGAGTGCTTTGGTCCGTGTCCGGCTTGAGCGGCAGACGCCCGACCGGCTTCGCGCGTTCGAGGCCGCCGTTCTCGCCCGACCGGAAGTGCACCAGTGCTGGCAGCTCAGCGACTCGTGGGACTTCGAGTTGCTCGTCCTGACGTCCGACGTCGTCGCCCTCGAGCGGTTCCAGCGAGAGTGCTTCCAGTGCCTTGGCGTCCTCGCGGTCAATGTGAGCATCGTCGTTCGCCAACCGAAACAGCGGACCGACCTCCATGTTGAGGCCTCTCATCGCGAGGCCCCCGCGCCGGCCATACCGGCGTCGGCCGGCTTCAACGCCCATGTCGTGTGGGACGACCGGTCGCGTGTGGCGATGAGGCGGGTGTGAGCCGATCCCCTGGCCGTTTATTGCGTTCCGCGTGCCGGCTGTGTTCCTCGGCCGCACGGCGCCTAGTCTGTCCGGGAGAGAAATGATGCGATACCCGAGCGTTGTGGTCGTTGCGCTGGCCGTCCTGGGCCTCCCGGCGGCCGCCGGCGCGGCACAGGTCAAGGCAGGGGACGAGTCCCGCGAGGCGTTCATCGGTACCTACTGCGTGACCTGTCACAACGCGCGGATGAAGGCCGGCCAGCTCGTGCTCGACGGGCTGGATACCTCGCGTCCTGGCGAGCATCGCGACGTCTGGGAACGCGTGATTCGGAAGCTGCGCATCGGCGCCATGCCACCCATGACCGCGCGGCGTCCGGATGCCGATACCCGCAAAGCCTTCGTCGCCTCTCTCGAGTCCGCGCTCGACACAAGCGCCGCTCTGCGGCCCGACCCCGGGCTGCCGGTCCTGCACAGGCTGAACCGGACCGAATACGCCAACGTGGTCAGGGATCTGCTCGCGGTGACGGTCGACGTGAAAGCGGCGCTGCCGCCCGACGACTCCGGCTTTGGCTTCGACAACATCGGCGACCTGCTCCGCGTGTCGCCGAGTCTGCTCGAGCGCTATATGGCCGCCGCGGAACGCATCAGCCGCGTGGCCGTCGGCGACCCGAGCCTGAAGCCGGTGGTCGTGACGTACGGCCTGCCCTACCTGACGCTGGTTCAATCCGAGCGCATGAGCCCGGACCTGCCCTTCGGGTCGAGGGGCGGCCTCAGCGTCGCGCACACCTTCCCGGCTGATGGGGAGTATCTGTTCCGTGTCCGCGTCCAGCGTCACTCGATCACCTCTGGCGCCAACATTCGTGGTCTCGATGATGAGAATGCGATCGACGTGCGCGTCGACGGCGAACGGGTCAAGGTTTTCACGCTCGGCTCGAAGGCCGCCGCCCCGACGGCGGGTGGGTCCGGGGGCGGGCAGGCCCGTGACCGTCAGACCACGGATGACGACCTCAACGTACGTGTGCGGGTACGAGCGGGCGCGCGTCGTGTCGGCGTCACCCTTCAGAAGAAGACGTGGTACGCGGAGGGCGTGGCGCCATCGCAGTTGCCCGCCGCCAGCCACGGCAATACGTACGGCACCCGTACGACGCCGGAGTTTGGCCGCGTCGACATGGGGATCGATCGTGTGGAGATTGAGGGGCCGTTCGGCGCCACCGTGCCGGTCGACGCGGTGTCGCGCCGGGCGATCTTCGTCTGCGAGCCGAAGCGTCCCGCCGAGGAACGGTCCTGTGCCGAACGAATCCTGACCCGTCTCACCCGGCGGGCCTTCCGGCGGCCGGTCACCGCTCCGGACATCGCGCCCATACTCGCGTTCTACGAAAAGGGACGAGCGGACGGCGACTTCAATCGGGGCATTCAGCGAGGCCTGGAGCGGCTGCTCGTGTCGCCGGAGTTCCTGTTCAGGGCCGAGCGCCAGCAACCCGGCGCGAAACCGGGCATGGCGGTCAACGTGAGCGACCTCGA
>JBIKWH010000293.1:0-3572 GCA_044356435.1 Vicinamibacterales bacterium | reverse complement strand
CCCGTCGGGGGGTACCCGATCCGGCGGGACGGCTTCTACATGCTCAAGCGAGTGGTGGACCGGGTCACGCGCCAGCCTCTGTCGCTTCGTGACATGTTGACCCTCGACTACCTGAACAGCGTCAGGGACCCGACGAAGTTCATCTACCTGGACAACACACCGGACGAGATTCTCCGTGCCACGAAGGAGATGCTTGAGTGGTGCGACGGCGCCTATCAGGAGGTCGGACCGCAGGTCGCGTTTCGCGAGTACGCAACGGACGTGGCCGTGTCCTTGCGCGACAAGGTCCGGTACGTGGCCAAGCATGGCCCGGACCGGGGCTTTCTCGGGGAGGGTCGTCTCTTCCGCTTCGTCGCGGAGTCGCAGTTCCCGGCCGGCGCATAGCGCCCGTTGCCGGTCCTTCACCGTGTATTTTTTGCTACACTACACGCTCTCCTCGCGATGCGGAAAAGCCGCCCTGGACGCCTTCTGGTGCCAGGCGTGCCACAGACGCCATTTCGGCCCTCATCCATACACTGGATCTGCAATGTTCCCTGTTTCGGTGTGAGTCAGCATGGTGCGCGTGTGCGGCTTCCTGTGGGCGAGAGGGCGAAGCTCTGTACGTTGACCGATTGATGACGACGCTCCCGGTTCCGCCGCGCCGCACGACCGCGAATCTGCTGTCAGGGATGACCGCGTGAGGGTGCTGTTTGGTGTGACCCACCTGGGGCTGCTGCGCCACTACCAGCCGGTGCTGCGCGAGCTGATCGCCCGGGGCCACACACTCCATGTCGTCTGCCAGGACGCCACGCGTGGCCTGTTCGAGGCGTCGGACCTCCGGCTCGTCACCGGCGGCGTCGATGGCGTGACCTTCGATGCACTTCCTGAGCGACCGTCCACGGTGTGGACCGAGTTCGGAGACTGGGCCCAGCTCGTCATGGACTGGGTGCGCTACCTCAGCCCGGCGTTCCAGGACGCGACCGCCCTGCGCACGCGCGTTGAGGGTCAGGTGCCCGAGTGGAGCCGCCGGCTCATCGAGTCTCTCCGACGCTTCGACGAGCACGGACGAGGCACCCTCGCGGTGCTCAAGGCGACCGACGCGGTCGTGCCTCCGGCCCAGAGCTGGCTTGACTTCATCCGCGACTGGCGTCCGGACCTCGTGCTGGTCTCTCCGTACGTCTACGTCGGTTTCGGGCAACGTGACCTGGTGAAGGCCGCACAGCTTCTCGGTGTGCCGTCGGCCGCCTGCATCGCCAGTTGGGACAACCTGACGAACAAGGGTGTCATCAGCACGATGCCGGACCGGGTGTTCGTCTGGAACGACGCACAGCGGACCGAGGCCGTCGAGCTGCACGATGTGCCTCCCGAGCAGGTCGTCGTGACTGGCGCCCAGTCGTTCGATCGGTGGTTTGGCCGTCAGCCCAGCCGGACGCGCGAAGAGTTCTGTCGCGTCGTCGGCCTCGACCCGGGACGGCCGATCGTGCTCTATCTCGGCTCGTCGGACTTCATTGCGCCGCGCGAGGGTCGGTTCGTCCGTGAGTTGATCGGCCTCGTTCGCTCGGCGCAGGACCCGCTGCTGTCCACGGCCGGTGTCCTGATCAGGCCTCATCCCAAGAACTTCGCCCAGATCGCCGCTCTCGACCTCTCGGAGTTTGAGGGCGTCGTGGTCTGGCCCCCGCAGGTGCGGACCTTCGGCCAGGACTTCGACTCGGATTTCTTCGACTCCCTCTTCCACAGCAACGTGGTCGTCGGCGTCAACACCAGCGCCCAGATCGAAGCGGCCATCGTCGGCCGCGCGGTGTGCACGTGGAAGGCGGACGAGTTCGCGCACTCCCAGGGCGGAACGCCCCACTTCCAGCACCTGGCGTCCTCCGAGCATGGGATGCTCTTTGTCGCCGAGTCGGAGGAGGAACACCTCCAGCATCTCGCCGGGTTGTTGAGGGACCCTGCTGCGGTCGCGGCACGGACCGAGGCCTTCGTCAGGTCTTTCGTGCGGCCCAACGGGCTCGAGACGGCTGCAGGAACCGTGTTCGCGGACGCCGTCGAGTCCCTCGGCCGCGTGAAAGCCGCGCCGGTCCCTGTCTCGCTCACGAAGCGGGTCGCCAGGGCGCTGCTCGTTCCGGTCGCGGTCCTCGTGCGGCGGCTGAACACCGGCCGGCCACTCTGGACCTGGCCTCTTCAGGGGGTCTTCTCCCTGTATGTGCGGTTCCTGCAGGTGCGTGAATGGGTCAAGCTCCGCTACGATCGGGTGGCGGAGGCGTCGGGGCGGGCGTGGCAGGCCTGCCATGAGCGCGTGTCGTCGGTTCTGGCGTGGGTCGGGAAGCAGTTCTCCGCCCGCAGGAAGCGGCCGCGCTGGCTGAGACTCCCACGATGGGACGAGGTGGGGAAGGCCGGGCGCAGATTCGCGCGCGCGGCGACACGACTGGGCCGTGAGACGACGCGGCGGGGTACGGGCGGGTGGAGACGGAGTCGAAAGATCACGCGGAGAGCGGTCGGTGCCCTCCGTGCGGTCCTCGGCGGTGCGGTGCGGCGTCTCCTGGCTCGACCTCGCCGGGACCCGGTCGACAGGACATAGGCAGGCGGACTTTTTATTTATGCACACAGGACAGAGAGCGCTGGTAACGGGCGGCGCGGGTTTCATTGGCAGCCACCTCGTGGACCGGCTGCTCGACGACGGCTGCCACGTCACCGTCATCGACAACTATTCGACCGGCCGTCCGCAGAATCTCGCACATCGCGCCGGGCACCCGGCGCTGTCTGTCCACGAGCATTCGATCGAAGACTACGATGCGATCCGGCCGCTCTTCGACGGGGTGTCGTGGGTCTTCCACATGGCGGCGCTGGCCGACATCGTGCCGTCGATCCAGCGGCCGCTCGACTACTACCGGTCGAACGTCACGGGCACGGCGCACGTGGTGCAGGCCGCCAAGGAAGCCGGCGTTCAGCGGTTCCTCTACACCGCGTCGTCGTCCTGCTACGGCATTCCCGACACCTACCCGACTCCGGAGACGGCGGAGATCCGCCCGCAGTATCCATACGCCCTCACCAAGTGGCTCGGCGAGCAGATCGCGCTGCACTGGCACCAGGTCTACGGCCTTCCCGTCGCCTCGCTCCGCCTCTTCAACGTGTATGGGCCGCGGTCCAGAACCTCCGGCACCTACGGCGCCGTCTTCGGCGTCTTCCTGGCGCAGAAACTCGCCGGCAAGCCGTTCACGGTGGTCGGAGACGGCACGCAGACCCGCGATTTCACATACGTCGCCGACGTCGTGGACGCGTTCGTGACGGCCGCGCGCAGCGAGCAGGCGTCGGGCGTCTTCAACATCGGCTCCGGCTCGACGTACAGCGTCAATCGTCTGGTCGAGCTGCTCGGCGGCGAGGTCGTGCACATTCCCGAGCGACCCGGCGAGCCGAAGTGCACGTACGCCGACGCCGGACGGATCGCGCGGGAACTCGACTGGCATCCGAAGGTGTCGTTCGAGGACGGCGTGAAGGCGATGCTCGCGCACATCGACTACTGGCGCGAAGCCCCCGTGTGGGACCCCGGCTCGATCGCGGTGGCGACGAAGGAGTGGTTCGAGCACCTCGGACGCGAG
>JBIKWH010000292.1:0-3573 GCA_044356435.1 Vicinamibacterales bacterium | reverse complement strand
TGCAGTGGCAGCGCGCCCCGCACGAGACGCGGACGCTCGACGTCACCATCACCCAACTGGGCTAAGCTGCCCCCGCTGCCGCCGTCCACGGCGGTCAGTCCCCACAGGAGGCTTCACGATGCCGGCTCGTCGTCATGTCATCCGCCTCGCGGCGCTCGCGGCCGGAGTCGCGCTCACCCTTTCCTTCAGCGACGCGCTGACCGCGCAGAACAAGCCGGCGATGGTGCCGCAGTTCGAGTGGGATCCCTGGTGGCCGAAGCCGCTCGCCAACGGGCGCATCCTCGGCAACGTGATCGGGGTCGCGGCGGATGCGAAGGACCACATCTGGGTGCTCCATCGCCCCTCGTCGATCACGGAACAGGAACGCGGCGCCGGCTTCAGCATGCCGGACGCACCGTGCTGCTTCCCTGCTCCGCCCATCATCGAGCTCGACCAGGCCGGCAACTATCTCCAGGGCTGGGGCGGCCCCGGACCCGGCTACACGTGGATCGACAGCGAACACGGCCTGTACGTCGACCACAAGGAGAACGTGTGGGTCGGCTCGCCCTCGGACAGCTCCCTGCTGAAGTTCACGCGCACCGGCAAGTTCCTGCTGCAGCTCGGTGAGCCCGGACACAAGGAGAGCACGAGCACCAACCCGAAGATCCTCGGTGGTCCCGCTCCGTGGGTCGACGCGCCGACCAACGAGCTCTACGTGGCCGACGGCTATCGCAACCGCCGCGTGATCGTGTTCGACGCCGACAGCGGCGCCTACAAGCGCATGTGGGGCGCCTACGGCAACAAGCCGGACGACACGGTGCCGTGGAAGTTCAACCCCGCGGGCACGGACCAGCCGCCCTCGCAGCAGTTCCAGACCGTGACCGGCGTGTCCGTGAGCAAGGACGGCCTCGTCTACGTCGGCGACCGCAGCAACAATCGCATCCAGGTCTTCAAGCGCGACGGCACCTTCATCCGCGAGAAGTTCATCCTGCCGAAGACGCCGCGCGGCACCGTGGACACGATTGCATTCTCGGCAGACCCGCAGCAGCAGTTCATCTACAACGCCGACCCGCGCAACATGCGCGTCTGGATTCTGCGGCGATCCGACCTCGAGATTCTCGGGTCGTTCGGCCAGGGCGGCCACTTCGGCGGGCAGTTCAATTCGTCCGCGTACGTCGTCACCGACTCGAAGGGGAATCTCTACGTGGGTGAAGGCGTCGACGGCCGCCGCGTACAGCGCTTCCTGTTCAAAGGCCTGAAGCCCGCCGCGCGCTGATACAGCAGACCGCGACCTCTAGTTCCCGGGATCGTCGCCTGACGGGCCGTAGATCGACGGCACCCTGGCGCCCATCGGCCGAAGGTAGCTCGAGAGCTGGCCCCGATGGTGGACGGCGTCGAACAGAAAGCCGAACAGCATGTCGCCGAGCGTGGTCTCCCACATCGGCTTCCCGTCCATCAGCAGGCGTGCCGGACTCTCCCACTTCGCATCGTCCACGGTCTGCAGCTTCGCTTCGAAGGCCGCGGCATTCCGCTCGTAGGTGGCAATGGACTCCACAATGCCGGGCGACGGCTTATAGACGTAGTTCACCTCGCCCGAGTCGATCAGGGTGCACGCGTCATGCAGCTCGACCGCCAGCAACCAGACCAGATCGCCGGCCGACGTGGACTTAGGGTGAGGCGTGTACGCGGCCTGGTCCGGGGGCACGGCCTTCATCACCTTGAGGAACGCCGGCTTCTCGGCTTCGAGGCACTGACGGTAGTACTCGCGAACGTTCTTCACGATGCGCTCCTGATGAGAGGCGCCAGGACGGACACGGTCGATCGCGTCCGTCTAGCGGCGGTTCTTGAAGGGTTTACCGACCGGGACCCACCCTGCACGTTCGATGCGGGTGGCTTCCTTCTGGGCGGCCGTCGGAATCGGCGCACCGACCGAGAACATCGACATCTCTTTCTTGACGTCGGTGCCCCCGCATTTCGGGCAGGTGGGCGTGCTGTCCCCGCGCACGAGCAGCTCGAACGTGTCCTTGCAGGCATTGCAGGTGAAATCAAACAACGGCATGCGGGAATTGTAGCCACTCCCGGCCGAGCTGTGCCGGTCCTGATGGTCGCGGCCTGGCCCGCGACTCCGGCCCCGGCCCTACGCCGGAACAGCCTGGCTCTTGTACCAGGCGACGGTGCGCTTCAGGCCTTCGGCGAACGGCACGACTGGCTCATAGCCCAGCAGCCGCCGGGCCTTGCCGATATCCGCCAGCGAGTCCCGCACATCCCCCGCGCGCGCCTCGCCAAACTGCGGGTCGGCCGTCGCGCCCATCTGCGCCGCGAGGGTTTGCAGCAGTTCGAGCAGGGACACCCGATGGTTCGTCGCCAGGTTGAAGACTTCCCCAGCCGCTTCGGGCGCCGTGACGGCGCGGAGCACGCCGTCCACGACGTTCGCGACGTAGATGAAGTCCCGCGTCTGGCCGCCGTCGCCGTGGATGAGGGGCCGCTTCCCCGAGGCGAGCGCCGTCACGAACAGCGAGATCACACCGGAATAGGGCGACCCGGGATCCTGTCGGGGCCCGAAGACGTTGAAGTAACGCGTCACGACCGTCTCGAGTCCGTAGAGCTTGTAGAACATCCGGCAGTACGTCTCGCCCGCGAGCTTCTGCAGCGCATAGGGCGACATCGGCGCCGTCGGCATCAGCTCGTCCTTGGGCAACCCTGGCGTGCTGCCGTAGACGGACGACGAGCCGGCAAACACCAGCCGCCTCACCCCCGCGTCCCGCGCGGCCACGAGCACGTTCAGCGTGGCATCCACATTCGCGCGGTTGGTCTTCAGCGGGTCCACCACCGAACGCGGCACCGACGGAATCGCCGCCTGGTGCAGCACGTAATCCATGCCGGCGACGGCGGCACGGGCCACGTCGAGCTCCGCAAGATCGCCCTGCACGAACTCCACGCCGGGGATGTGCGCCAGATTGGCGCGCTTGCCGGTCGAGAGGTCGTCTACGACGCGGACGTCGTCGCCGCGGGCCCGGAGTGCTTCGGTGAGATGGGAGCCGATGAAGCCGGCGCCGCCTGTGACGAGATAGCGAGCCATACGGTCAGCGAGGGAAACCGTCGCGCGGCAGCCCCGGGATCAGCCGCAGCGCGTTCTGGTAGTAGAGCTTCCGGAGCACGGCATCGGGGAGACCCATGCCGTAGAGCTTCCAGAAGGCGTGATAGTCGCGGTAGTAGTCGAAGTACTCGTCGGTGCTCTCGAACGTCCGCCAGAAGTACGGATACTCGTCGGGCTGGTAACTGTCCTTCCCGAAGACGATGCGGTCCTGATACTTCACGAAGAAGTCGTGTGCGGCGCGCGGCTGCCGCCCCAGTTCCGCGAGGATGGCGCCCGTCTCCACATGGACGTTCGGCATAGCGTCGAGCATCTTCCCGAGTCGACCCAGGTCGTTGGCGTGCCAGCCGAAGTGGGCCGCGACGAAGGTGGTCTTCGGGTGACGGCGGAACAGGTTGTCGCGCTCGGCCATCAGCTCCTCGAACCGCGGGAACTGCCCCTCCGGCAGTCGGCGGTCACGGAAGAGCGCCAGCTCCAGCCAGCGTTCATTCGCGTTGTCG
>JBIKWH010000024.1:0-12464 GCA_044356435.1 Vicinamibacterales bacterium | reverse complement strand
ACGCCAGCGCCATCGCGGCCTGCCGCACCCGCCCGGCCTTCGCCGCGTCGGCCAGTTCACGCCAGGTCTGAAGGCTGCCCGCCGTGTCATGAAGGTAGACCTCCTGAACCTCCGCGATGGTCTGCGCGAAGTGCGGATTCGCGGGGTACTGCCGACGCAGGCCCTCCAGGCGTTCGACCGCGCGCTTCGGGGCGTGTTCGTACCAGAGATCGATGACGTGCAGCTGATAGTCGATCTCTCCGCGCAGCAACGCACCGTTCTCGCGCGCGCGCTGCATCTCCGCGAACCCTTGCTTCCGGTCGCCGCCTGGCAGGAACAGCAGAAAGCGCAGCATCTTTGCCGCGGTCGGCGCGACGTCCGCGTAGTAGTGATACAGGCCGATGCCGAACCAGGCGTCCTGAAGACCGGGATCGAGGGCAAGGGCCCGTTCGAGGGCGTCCTTGATCCGCTTGCCGTCGCGTGCGGCGGCGACACGTTCGCCGCGCAGCACGCGCCACTGTGCCCGGGCGCCGTACGCCGCGCCGCGGTAGAACCAGGCCTCCGCCCGCTCCGGCTCCTTCGCGGTCCACGTCTCCATGGCGGTGACGGCGCGATTGGCGGAATCGAGAAAGCGGGCGTCGAGGCTTCGATTCCACGGGTCGACCTGGATCTGCCACCACAGCGCCGCGAGCTCCAGCGTCTGACAGACCTGTGCCGGGGCCGGGGGACACGTGGCGCCGGCGATCGCCGGCCAGTCGTCGAAACGACCGGCGAGTATCGCGTCGTACGCCTCACGGACGTGTGCGCCCGCGGTCAGCCCCTTGATCGGCGCGGCTGTCGCGAGGCCTGTGGTGGAGAGCCAGACCGCGAGTCCGGCCGTCAGCCCGGCGACGCCGGCGCGGCGGATGCCCGCGATCACGTGATGCTCGTGCGCAGCCGCTGCTTCTCCGCGTGGCGCTCGAGCGCCAGCGCGATCAGGCGATCGAGGAGGTCCGCGTAGCTGAGGCCGCTCGCTTCCCAGAGCTTGGGATACATGCTGACCGTCGTGAATCCCGGAATGGTGTTGACCTCGTTGACGAAGATGCGCCCGCGCTTCCGCTCCATCAGGAAGTCGACGCGGGCCATGCCCGCACCTTCCACGGCGCGGTAGGCATCGAGCGCCAGGCGCTCGATCTTCGTGCGCTGGGCCACGGTGATGGGTGCCGGGATCAGTTCCTTCGACTGTCCGGCGAGGTATTTGGCGTTGTAGTCGTAGAACTCTTCGGAGGGGACGATCTCACCGGGCACGGACACCGCCGGGTCGTCATTGCCGAGCACCGCACACTCAATCTCGCGCGGGTCCGGCACGCCCGCTTCGATCACGATCTTCCGGTCGTAGGACGCGGCGAGATCCATGGCAGGACCGATCTCGGCCTCCGTCCGCGCCTTCGAGATGCCGACGCTCGATCCGAGGTTGGCCGGCTTGACGAACATCGGGAAGCCGAGCGTGCGCGCCAGACGATCCTGCACATCGGCAGGCGAGGCCTCCCATTCGCGTTTCAGGACGACGAGGTACTTCACCTGCGGCAGGCCGTGCGCGGCGAACAGGGTCTTCATCACGGCCTTGTCCATCCCGACGGCCGCACCGATCACCGAGGGGCCCACATAGGGCACGTTCGCCAGTTCGAGCAGGCCCTGCACGGTACCGTCTTCGCCGTACGGCCCGTGCAGCACCGGGAACATGACGTCGATTCCCAGCGAGTGGACCACGGTACCGCCGGCATCCCCGTCCTTCTTCCCGCGTTCGACCGTCAGCAGCGATTCGTCGCCGGGCCGCGCGAGCATCAGCGTCTCGCGTCCGGGGCGGCCCGGCCGAGGCGTCTGCGCCTTCGCCTGCTCGAGGACCTCCGAAGCAGACAAGGCCGTCGGCGTCCGGTCCGGCAGCTGCCACCGCCCGTCCTTGTCGATGCGGATCGCGACCGCCTCGTACCGGTCACGGTCGAGATGCTTCAGGATGGACGCAGCGGAGGCCACGGAGACTTCGTGCTCTCCGGATCGCCCGCCGTAGATGACGCCAACGCGTAGTCGTTTCACGTGTGGCCACTAATATAAGTGACTGGTCACGTGTTCTCATTCCAGATCACCGCACAGGATGGCGCCGCCCGCACGGGTGTGATGGACACGCCCCACGGACGCGTGGAGACACCGGTCTTCATGCCGGTCGGCACGCGCGGGGCCGTCAAGGCGCTCCGTCATCAGGAACTGGTCGACGCCGGAGCCTCGATCATCCTGGGGAACACCTACCACCTCTTCCTCCGGCCCGGCGACGAGGCGATCGAGCGACTGGGCGGACTGCACCGCTTCATCGGCTGGTCGGGCCCGATGCTCACCGACAGCGGCGGCTTCCAGATCTTCAGCCTGGGTGCGCGCTGCGTCGTCCGGGAGGACGGCGCCGAATTCCGGTCCCATCTCGACGGATCGCGGCACCTGCTCACACCCGAGCGCGCGGTCGAGGCGCAGGCGCGGCTGGGATCCGACATCGCGATGGTGCTCGACGAGTGCCTGGCCTATCCGGCGACGGAGGCTCGCGCCGCCGAGTCGCTGCGCCGATCCGCGCGCTGGGCGCGTCGGTGCCGGGAACGGCTGCTGCAGATCCGCGACGCGGGCGCGCCGGTGGTGAACCCGGGGCAGGCCCAGTTCGGCATCATCCAGGGCGGCACCTTCGACGCGCTCCGCCGGGAGAGCGTCGACGCCACAGTCGAGATCGGCTTCGAGGGGTACGCCATCGGCGGATTGAGCGTCGGCGAGCCGTCGGAGGAGATGTACCGCGTCGCCGGGGACACGGCGGCGCAGCTTCCCGCCGACCGGCCGCGCTACCTGATGGGCGCGGGCACGCCGGAGAATCTGGTCGAGGCGGTGGCCCGGGGCGTGGACATGTTCGACTGCGTGATGCCGACCAGGAACGCGCGGAACGGGCAGCTCTTCACCAGCCGGGGGCGCCTGAACATCCGGAACGCCCGCTTCGCCTTCGACGAATCACCGCTCGACCCCGCCTGTGGCTGCTACACGTGCCGGCATCACTCCAGGGCCTATCTGCGGCATCTGTTCGTCAGCGGCGAGATGACCGCGAGCACCCTTAACACGTTGCATAACTTGACCTTCTACCTTGACACCATGCGGAGGATCAGGGACGCTATAGCGTTTCGGACGTTCGAAACGTTCAAGAGGGAGTTCCTCGCGTCGGTTTCGGGTCCGCTCTCTGACGCGTGACCGGGAACGTGCCCGGTGTACCCAGATTGGAAGCGATGGCAAATCCCGACTTCGTGCTGGCGATGGCTGCTCCGCAAGGGGGCGGCAATCCGCTCCTCGGACTGCTTCCCGCCGTCCTGATTCTCGGCATTTTCTACGTGGTGCTCCTGCTGCCGATGCGGCGGCGCCAGAAGAAGGTGCAGGCGTTTCTCGACACGTTGAAGGCCGGGGATCGCATCGTGACCTCGGGCGGGATCTTCGGCACCATCATCAAGGTGGAAGATGACCACCTGAAGATCGAGATCGCGGAGCGCGTCAGGGTTGATGTGTCGCGCAACGCCGTGGTGGGGTATCAAGGACAGGAGCGCGTGGTCCCGGAAGCCGGGGCCAACGGATAAGCCGTTATGAGCCTTCGCTGGAAGCTGACTATTTCTCTCGTGACGTTCGTGGTCTTCGCCATCGTTGGCGTGTACCCGATCGCCGCCCCGTCCCTCAAGCTGCCGGTGCCCGCGGTGCTGGCCGGTCTCCAGCTCAAGCTGGGCCTCGACCTGAAGGGTGGCGTCCACCTCGTGCTGCGCGTGCAGACCGACGACGCGCTCCGTGTCGAGACAGAAGGGGAGATGGAGCGGCTGCGTGAGGCGCTGACCAAGGCGTCGATCGTGACCACGTCCGTCGCCACCACGGCGCCGGTCGCCTTCAAGGTCGATGGCGTGCAGCCCGCGCAGGAACAGGCGTTCCGGCAGGCGGCGACCGACATCCAGACGAACTTCGACCGCAGCTCCGGCGGGCCGGGGTCCTTCCTCTTCACGATGAAGGCGAACATCCAGAAGCAGCTTCGGGATGAGGCGGTCGTGCAGGCGCGGCAGACGATCGAGCGGCGTGTCAACGAGCTCGGCGTGGCCGAGCCGAGCATCGCGCAGCAGGGGCAGGACGGCGACCAGATCCTCGTGCAGCTTCCGGGCGTGACGGATGTGGAGCGCGCCAAGTCGATCATCGGCTCTCCGGGCATGCTCGAGCTGAAGATCGTCGAGCAGGGTCCGTCGTCGGCGAAGGAAGACCTCGCCCCCGGTGGTCAGGCGCCGCAGGGGATGGAAGTCCTGCCGGGCACGTCCGCCACGCCGGGCAGCGCGGGTGCGACGGTCTACTACATGGTCCGCAAGGTGTCGGCCGTGACGGGCCGCGACCTGCGCAACGCGCGCCCGACGCTGGACGAGAACAACCTGCCGGCGGTCAGCTTCACCCTGAACCAGGAAGGCGCGCGCAAGTTCGGCTCGGCCACCTCCGCGAACATCGGCCGGCAGCTCGGGATCGTGCTCGACGGCCGCGTGTTTTCCGCGCCGACCATCGAGAGCCGCATCACGGACCAGGGCCGCATCACGGGCAGCTTCACGCAGCAGGAAGCACAGGATCTGTCGCTCGTCCTGCGGTCCGGCGCGCTGCCGGCGTCGCTGACGTATCTGGAAGAGCGGTCCATCGGGCCGAGCCTCGGTGCGGACTCGATCCGCTCGGGCGTCATCGCCTCGCTGGCCGGCTTGATCCTCATCGTGCTGTTCATGCTGGTGTACTACCGGCTGTCCGGCGTGAACGCGGTGATCGCGCTCATCTTCAACCTCGTCATCCTCCTCGGCCTGATGGCCTACATCGGCGCGGTGATGACGCTGCCCGGCATCGCCGGCTTCGTGCTGACGATGGGTATCGGCGTCGACTCGAACGTGCTGATCTTCGAGCGCATCAAGGAGGAACTGGCCGCCCAGCGTGGCGTGCGGGCCTCCATCAATGCCGGATTCGGACGGGTCTTCCTGACGCTGCTGGATACCCACATCTCCGCGCTGATTGCCGCCGCCTTCCTCTTCCAGTTCGGCACGGGGCCGATCCGCGGGTTCGCCGTCACGCTGTCCATCGGCCTGCTGTCGAACCTGTTCACCTCGACCTTCGTGTCGAAGACACTGTTCGAATTCGAGCTGTCGCGTCGCCATCAGGCAACGACGCTCTCGATCTAAGGGTTGACGATGCAGATCCTGCACAACACCTCGTTCGACTTCCTCCGCTGGCGCTGGCACGCGATCGTGCTGTCGTGGGTCGTGATCCTCGCCGGGCTCGGCGTCGTCGTCACGAAGGGCATTCCGCTGGGCATCGAGTTCGCCGGCGGGACGGCGATCATCGCGCAGTTCGAGCAGATGCCGTCGGTGGAGGACGTGCGCTCCACGCTCGACAAGAACTTCCCGGGCGGCGGTCAGAACGTCATGGTCACCTCCTTCGGTGATCCGGGCCAGCGGCAGGTGATGGTCCGTGTGCCGCAGGTCGGCGCGGAAGCCGGGGCGGCGCTGGGCTCGACGGCGAAGGTCACCGAGGACGCCCTGCGGAAGGGGAGTCTCGGCGGGTTCACCGTCGTCGGCACGGAGATCGTCGGTCCGTCGGTGGGCCGCGAGCTGACCGAGAAGGGGATCTACGCGTTCCTCGCGTCCCTGGTCGGCATCCTGGCCTACATCGCGTTCCGGTTCCAGCTGTCGTTCGCCGTCGGCGCCGTGGTCGCGAGCATTCACGACATCCTGGTCACCGTCGCGTTCCTCGCGTTCTTCCAGTACGACATCACGCTGAACGTCATCGCCGCGATCCTGACCGTCACGGGTTACTCCACGAACGACACGATCGTCATCTTCGACCGCGTGCGCGAGAACATGCGGTCCAATCGGCGGGCGTCACTCTCCGAGATCATCAATATCGCCCTCAATCAGACGCTCAGCCGGACGATCATTACGGCCGGCACGGCGCTGCTCTCCGCTCTCGCGCTGCTGTTTTTCGGCGGCGACGTACTGAGCGGCTTCGCGTTCACGATGGTCGTCGGCATCGTGACCGGCACCTACTCCAGCGTGTTCGTCGCCGCAGCGATCGTGACCTTCTGGCAGGGCCGGAAGCCCGTGACCGCGGCGCAGACGGCCGAGTCGACCGTCCCGGCCCCGCGGCGCGGGAAGACCGCACGCAAGGCGAACGCCTGACATTTCGGACGGGTCACGTGGGCCCCGGTGAGGCAGTCGGCCACCCGTGAACTACGTGCACGCCGCCCTGCTCGGCGCGCTGCAGGGCCTGACAGAGTTCCTGCCGGTTTCGTCCACCGCGCACCTCCTTGTGGCCGGCCGGCTCCTCGGTTTCGAGGACCCGGGTGGTGCGTTCACGATCATGATCCAGCTCGGGTCGATCCTCGCGATCGTGTGGCTGTATCGCGCCCGGTTCGCCACGCTGCTACGCGCCCTTCCGCATGACGCGGCTGCGCGGCGTTTCGCGGTGGCGATCGGCGCCGGGCTGCTGCCCGTCCTGCTCCTCGGGGCCTTTGGCCGCGCGTACGTCACGGCCGTCCTCTACGGCAGCGCGGGGACCATCGCGGTGGCGCTTCTTGTCGGTGGGGCGGTGATGCTGGCGGTCGAGCGGATGCGGCTGCGACCCACGATCGCGACCGCGGAATCGACCCCGGCGGGCCGAGCCCTGGGCGTGGGCTTCTGCCAGGCGCTGGCCGTCGTGCCCGGCGTCTCGCGCTCGGGCGCGACCATCATCGGCGGCATGCTCATGGGCATGGACCGGACGGCGGCCGCCGAGTTTTCGTTCTTTCTGGCCGTGCCCACGATGGCCGCGGCGTTCGGCAACGACCTCCTGCACCTGGAGGGCGGTCTGGCGTCCCCGAGGGTCGCTGAGATTGCGGTGGGCTTCGTCGCGGCGTTCTTCTCGTCGCTGGCCGTCGTCGCGCCGTTTCTCCGTTTCGTGCGCCGGGCGGGCTTCGCACCGTTCGCCTGGTACCGGATCGCCACCGGAGGGCTTATGCTTCTGGCGCTCTGGAACGGCTGGAGCCTGAACTGACCGCCATGCAGTGGCTGCGCCGCAGTTTCATCACCGGCTTCTTCGTTCTGATTCCGCTGGTCATCAGCGTGGCCGCGCTCGTGTGGGTTTTCGGTATCATTGACGGCTTCACGGCGCCGGTTTCAGAGCGGGTGATCGGGCGTCGAGTGCCTGGTCTCGGGCTCGCCATTACGGCGGTGCTGGTGCTGGCCGTCGGCGCCGTGGCGAGCAACGTGTTCGGAAAGCGGGTGCTGGCCCGGGCGGAGGAGATCCTCGGACGTATCCCGGTCTTCGGCACCGTCTACGCCCCGGTCAGGCAGTTGATTGCGGCGTTTTCGCCGGACAACGAATACGGGTTCAAGCAGGTGGTGATGGTCGAGGTGCCCGGGCGAGGACTGACGCTGGGGTTCCTGACCAAGGAGTTCATGGTTGAGCGCGGCCAGGGGCCGGAGCCGTTCGTCGCGGTGTACGTGCCGACGAACCACCTCTATCTAGGCGATATTGCGCTCTACCCGAAGGCCGACGCGCTGTTTCCGGATGTGTCCGTCGAGGACGGCATCCGGGTCGTGTTGACGGGCGGCATGTCATTACCCGGTCTCGTGTCGAGTGGCGCGGACCGTCGTCAGTAAGCAGTCGGGCAACTCACGGGCACGTTTCACTCAGAGAAGGGACTCAACGCGATGAAGTCGTGGATCAAATGGCTGGGCACCGCTGTCCTGGCGCTCATGGTGATCGGATCGTCGGCGGGCCTGGCCCTGGCTGGTCAGCCTGAAGGGCAGGAACACGCGGCGGCTGCCGCTCCGCATCACACCGGTGGTGAGGCGAATCTGATTTTGCCGGATCTCTCGAGCACGGACGTCGGCGGCTACGACGGTCGCCTGCTGCTCATGGGCGGGCTCGGGGTCTCCGCGCTGGGGATCATCTTCGGCCTGGTGATTCTCAATCAGTTGAAGAACCTCCCGGTGCATCGCACGATGCGGGAGATCTCGGAGCTGATCTACGAGACCTGCAAGACCTACCTGATCACGCAGGGCCGCTTCATCGCGATCCTGGAGATCTTCATCGCCGTCGTCATCGTGCTCTATTTCGGCGTGCTGTCGGACATGGAGCCGCTCCGTGTCGGCATCATCCTGCTCTTCAGCGTCATCGGCATCCTGGGCAGCTACAGCGTCGCCTGGTTCGGTATCCGGGTGAACACGTATGCCAACTCCCGGACCGCGTTTGCCAGCCTCGAGGGCAAGGCGTATCCGGTGTACGCGATTCCGCTGCGGGCGGGGATGAGCATCGGCATGCTGCTCATCAGCGTCGAGCTGCTGCTCATGCTGGTCATCCTCCTCTTCATTCCGGGCGACTACGCCGGGCCCTGCTTCATCGGCTTCGCGATCGGTGAGTCGCTCGGCGCAGCCGCGCTGCGGATCGCCGGCGGCATCTTCACCAAGATCGCGGACATCGGTTCCGACCTGATGAAGATCGTGTTCAACATCAAGGAAGACGACGCCCGCAACCCCGGCGTCATCGCCGACTGCGTGGGCGACAACGCCGGCGACTCTGTCGGCCCTTCGGCTGACGGCTTCGAGACCTACGGCGTGACGGGCGTCGCGCTCATCACCTTCATCATGCTGGCCGTGCCGGAGTCGGTCGTGCAGGTGAAGCTGCTCGTCTGGATCTTCGCGATGCGCATCATGATGGTGATCGCAAGCGGTGCCTCCTACCTCATCAACGAGGCCGTGGCCAAGGCCCGCTACCGCGACGTGGCGAAGATGAACTTCGAAGCGCCCCTCACCTCGCTGGTGTGGCTGACCTCGATCGTCTCGGTCGCGCTGACCTACCTGGTGTCGCACCTGCTCATCGCCGACCTCGGCGACAGCACGCTCTGGTGGAAGCTGGCGACGGTCATCACGTGCGGCACGCTGGCCGGCGCGATCATCCCCGAGCTGGTGAAGGTGTTCACCTCCACCGAGTCGGCTCACGTCAAGGAAGTGGTGACCTCATCGAACGAAGGCGGTCCGTCGCTGAACGTGCTGTCGGGCCTGGTGGCGGGGAACTTCAGCGCCTACTGGCTCGGTCTGACGATCGTGGCGCTGATGTCCATCGCGTATCTCGTGACGAACACGAGCCCGGTCATGCAGGACCCCCGCTTCATGATGGCGCCGGCGGTCTTTGCCTTCGGCCTGGTGGCCTTCGGCTTCCTCGGCATGGGTCCCGTGACCATCGCCGTCGACTCCTACGGACCGGTCACCGACAACGCGCAGTCGGTCTTCGAGCTCTCCGTGATCGAGTCGGTGCCCGGAATCAAGCAGGAACTGAAGAAGGACTTCGGCATCGACGTCGACTTCGAGAAGGCCAAGGAGCTGCTGGAAGAAAACGACGGCGCCGGCAACACCTTCAAGGCGACGGCGAAGCCGGTGCTGATCGGCACGGCCGTGGTGGGCGCCACGACGATGATCTTCTCGATCATCGTCGACTTGACGCGGGGTCTGACGGTCGACGTCGAGAAGCTGTCGATGCTGCACGCGCCGTTCCTGCTGGGACTCGTCACGGGCGGCTCGATCATCTATTGGTTCACGGGCGCGTCCATGCAGGCCGTGACGACGGGTGCCTACCGCGCCGTGGAGTTCATCAAGGCGAACATCAAACTCGACGGCGGCGCGGAGAAGGCCTCGGTCGAGGACAGCAAGAAGGTCGTCGAGATCTGCACGCAGTACGCGCAGAAGGGCATGCTCAACATCTTCCTGACCGTCTTCTTCTCGACGCTCGCGTTCGCGTTCGTCGAGCCCTACTTCTTCGTCGGCTATCTCGTCTCCATCGCGCTGTTCGGTCTGTACCAGGCGGTCTTCATGGCCAATGCCGGCGGCGCGTGGGACAACGCGAAGAAGATTGTCGAGACCGAGCTCAAGATGAAGAACACGCCGCTCCACGCGGCGACCGTTGTGGGCGATACCGTCGGTGATCCCTTCAAGGACACGTCGTCGGTCGCGCTCAATCCCGTCATCAAGTTCACGACGCTCTTCGGCCTGCTGGCCGTGCAGCTCGCCGTGCGCCTGACGGCGGATATGGGCAGCGGCGTCAGCCATCTCCTCGCGGCGTTCTTCTTCGTCGTGTCGGTGGTGTTTGTCTACCGGTCGTTCTACTCAATGCGGATCGGCACGGAAGTCAAGCGGCCGGCCGGGGCCTGAGGCAACTTGAGGCATTCCGGGTCCGGATTAATCGCTGGAGCGATCGTCCGGACCCGGGCTATACTGCGCGCTCTTTGCCCGATAACGAACCCGGGAGCCAATTACGTGTTCCGGTGTCTAACTCGGCAAATGCGGGGTTCGGACAGTTTCCCGCAGCGCATTGACACTGTTTTTTCGGGATCGTTATAATCGGCCGCTCTGCCGACCGTAAGTTCCGTTTCTCAGGAGGGTAAGCCCGGTGCCACGTCATATGTTCGGCGACATCGTCGACCCGAGCGTCAAGGTGGGTTCGAATCAGGGAACCACCGTCCTCGTGTCGATCGTCGTGCACACGGTCATCATTCTGGGGATGGTCATCATCCCGTTGATGGCGGCCGATATCCTGCCGACGCCCGCTGGTGCGATGGCCGCCTTCGTGGCGCCCCCCCCCCCCCCCCCCCCCCACCCCCCCCCCCCCCCCCCCCCCGGGGGCCACCCCCCCCCCCCCCCGGGGGGGCCCAAACCCCAACCTGCGCCGACCGAGGCGCCGACGGAAATCAAGGCTGAAGCGCCGGATACCAATTTCGACCGCGCTCCCGCTGGCGTTGAGGGTGGCATCATTGGTGGCGTAACCGGTGGCGGCGTTCCCGATGCCCCGCCGCCGCCGCCGCCCCCGCCGCCGCCCCCGCCCGCTCCGGTGCGCGTCGGCGGCAACATCCAGGCCCCGAAGAAGACCAAGGATGTCCGGCCGGTGTATCCCTCGATCGCCCAGTCCGCCCGCGTGCAGGGCGTGGTGATTATCGAGGCGACCATCGGGCCCACGGGCGCCGTCACGGATACCCGCGTGCTCCGGTCCATTCCGCTGCTGGACCAGGCCGCGATCGATGCCGTGAAGCAGTGGCAGTTCACACCGACGACACTGAACGGTCAGCCCGTGCCGGTCATCATGACGGTCACCGTCCAGTTCACGCTCAGCTAGATAGACAGGAACCAGAAAGACAGCGCAACCGAAGACGCAGCACTGTCTCGAAATTGAATTTCGTAGAAGTCCGAGGCCTTACGCCTCTTCCCCCGCTCGTGAGACGAGGCGTGGGGCCAACTTGTCCGACAGATCGTCTCAACAATAGATTGCGGAGGATGTCGTAATGGGTGGCGAGCTGAATCTTGTTGAAATTGCCCAGACCATGACCGGTCCCGCCATCGCCGTGGCGGTGGTCCTGTTCATCATGTCGTTCTGGTCCATCGGTGTGGCGATCGAGCGTATCTACACCTACAACCAGGCGCGGAACCAGTCGAAGATCTTCGCTCCTCAGGTTGCGAAGCACCTCAAGGATGGCCGCCTCAAGGAGGCGATCGCCCTGGCGGGGTCGAAGGACTACCGCTACAGCCATCTCGCGAAGGTGGTGGGCGCCGGCCTTCAGGAGTTCCAGTACCAGAAGGAAGCGGGCCTGGCGGGCAATCGCGATGACGTTCTGGACACGGTCCGCCGCGCCATTCAGCGCGCAACGGCGCTGACCGCCGCCGACCTCAAGAAGGGCGTCAGCGTGCTGGCGACCATCGGTTCGACGGCGCCGTTCGTCGGACTGCTCGGCACGGTTATCGGCGTTATCAACGCCTTCGTGGGTATCGCCTCCGCCGGCGGCTCGAGCGGCATCGGCGCGGTCTCGGCCGGTATCGCCGAAGCGCTCATCGAAACCGCGCTCGGGCTGTTCGTGGCTATCCCGGCCGTGTGGTTCTACAACTATCTGACGGGCCGGATCGAGCACTTCAACGTGGAGATGGATAACTCCTCGTCGGAGCTGGTTGACTGGTTCATCAAGAACGCGGCTTAGGTCTCGGAATCCGGATGCAGCGGGCCGGGGCGTGTCATGCGCTCCGGCCAGTTAACCGCGCGTCCCAGGAGCGATAGCGATGAGTATGTCAGTCGGCGGCGAGGAAGGTGCCGTCAAATCCGAGATCAACGTCACACCGCTGGTGGACGTCATGCTGGTGCTGCTCATCATCATGATGATCGTGGCGCCGATGCTGCAGAAGGGCGTGCCCGTCAAGCTGCCCGTGGCAGACAACAGCAGCGACAAGCCGGAAACGGACGACCAGACGGTGCTCGGCGTCACGGCCGATCGCTCGGTCTACGTCGATTCCGTCATGGTGCCGATGTCGGATCTGCGTCGCAAGCTGGAAGAGGCGCTTGAAGAGAAGGCAGTCAAGCTGCTGTACATCAAGGCCGATGTCGACGCCCCGTACGGCGCCGTCATGGATGCGATGGACGAAGCC
>JBIKWH010000290.1:0-3589 GCA_044356435.1 Vicinamibacterales bacterium | reverse complement strand
CCGACCCGATGCTGACACCGCGACCTCCATCGAGACACGCAGGTCGAAGATGCCGGAGAGCGGGCCGGTCGCCGCGCCTTGCGCCCTGAAGGCGATGCGTGCGTTCGACGGGCAGCGCACGCCCTCGGTCATCGTGACGAAGGCGCCGGTGAAGCGCTGCGTCTCCGCGGGCTGACCGGCGTCGGCCGGCGAGGCGGCGGCAAGGAGCAGGCCGAGCAGCAGGGCGAGTCGCGCGGTCACTCCTGAGATTTTCTAAGATCCGGCCCGACCGGGGTGATGGAATCGCGACCGGAGCCGATAATCGACGTGTGAATCCCTCGTTGCCCCTGGCCGTCGTCCTGTGCCTCGCGTTCGCCGCTTCCGCCTCCGCTCAGGAATTCAAATCCGGTCGTCACGGCGCCCCCTGTTCGCCCGGTGACCTCGCGTATGGCCGGCTCCTGCTGGCCTGCGGCGCAGACGGCACGTATCGGAACGCGGAACCCGACGACGTTCCACCGCCGCCCGAGGGCGGGTACACCACGCGGCCGTACTGGTTTCCGCCGCTCAGCGTCACGATGACCGCCAACCGCGCGCCGGCCTGTCCCCTCATGGGTCGGGTCACGTTCACCAGCCCGGTCATCGCGGGTGAGGATCTGCTGCCGATCATTCCGCAGGGCATGATGATCGGTGACCACGTCACCCCGATCGACCATGGCTACTTCGGCGTACGGCCGCTGGCCAGGGCCCGCGTCGACCGGACGGAAGCGGACTATGTGCCCGTGCGGGCACCGGCCGACGGCGAGATCATCAGCGTCAGCACGCTCGGCAGCCCGACCTCGATCCGCGTCGTCATGGCTCACGGGTGCGACACCTACTCAATCTACATGGTGCTCAACCGCGTCAGCGGCGTACTGGCGCACCTGCACGACGAGCTGATGGCCAACGGCTTCGTCCACACGAGCATCCAGGTGCTGGCGGAGCAGGAGTTCGGGCGCCAGCGTGACAACCCGCTCGATTTCTCGGTTCACGACGGTGCGACGTGGCTCTCCGGATTCGCCGGGCCGTTCTCGTATACGAGCGCCGAGACCTGGAAGCCGTACACGGTCGATCCTCTGTCGTACTTCTCGCTGCCGCTGGCCGAGCTCTACACCGCCAACATGCAGCGCGTGGCCTCGCCGCGTTGGGGCCGCATCGACCTGGACGTGCCCGGCACGGCCTCCGGCAACTGGTTCCTGGAGGGCACGCTCGGTTACTCCGGCCTGCCGATCGAGCTCACGCGGGCGGTGGCCGAACCGCCAGGAGGCCCGGTCCCGGGAAAGAACACCTACGTGTGGAACCACCTGTCCATCGCGCCGCACTGGGTGCAGCCGTCGAAGTGGGTCTTCTCGACCGGGTGGTACGCGGACCCCGCGGGGGACCCGCAGCAGTTCCTGATCGTCCCGGGTGCTGGACAGGTTCTGCCGGACGCGCTGACCGTCGCCCACGGGGCGGTGCTCTATCGACTGGAGCAGTTGAGCTTCGCGGCAACGCTGGTCAACGAGGCGCCGCTGCCCGTCGGCTACGAGGTGATCGGCGGGATGACCCGGGGTTATGTGGCGGTGCAGGTGCTGGACGCCCAGCGCGTCGCCGTGGAAGTGTTTCCCACTGTCACCGCGCCGCCGGCGTTCGCGGGCTTCAGTGCGGCCCGGCGCGTCTACCGGCGGTAAGGAACGTCAGGAAACTGTCAGGCGTGGTCCCCCGGCTGCGCGGGTAGAATCTGAGGCGGATTCCACACGATATGCGCCTCTCTGCCTTCGCGACCTCGGCTCTGCTGTGTACCGGCCTGCTCTGCGCCGGCGTCACCACCTCCGCCCAGCGCGCCGGGATGTTCCAGGGATCGGCCGACGACCCGAACATCCAGTACAGCAGCGGCCCACTCGACAACGTCGTGGACCGGCTGAATGCGCAGATCGATGCGGGGAAGCTGACCCTCACCTTCGAGGGTCGTGGCGGCTATCTCGCCTCGACGCTGGCGGCACTGGGCCTCGAGGCCGATTCCCAGATGCTGGTCTTCTCGAAGGGCAGCCTGCAGGGGCGGCGGATCAGCCAGCAGAATCCGCGCGCGATCTACTTCAGTGACGTGGCGGCGGTGGGCTTCGTGCGAAGCGGCGATGCGCTGGAAGTCGCCGTGCAGGACGCGAAACAGGGCGTCGTCTTCTACACGCTCGCGCAGAAGCCGGCCGACCGGCCGCGCTTCAAGCGCGAGATGATCTGCCTCGGCTGCCACATGACCGGCGACACCCACGGTGTGCCCGGCCTGCTCATGTTCAGTACCACCCCGGAAACGGACAAGACGTTCGGGTCCATCGTCTTCACGCGGCACACCATGCCGCTGGCGAAGCGGTTCGGCGGCTGGATCATGACGGGGGCGGCGCCGCCCGGCCCTCACCTCGGCAACGGCCTGGAGGCGCTCGGCGACAGTCCGTCGCCGGTGCTTCCCTCGGCGGAGGGGCTCTTCGACCCCGACGGCTATCCCGCGGTCAAGAGCGACGTCGCCGCGCTGATGGTGTTCGCGCATCAGGCGGGCATGGTCGACCTGCTCGTGCGCGCGGGCTGGGAGGCGCGAATGGCCGGTGCCCAGGTCGCGTCGGCATCCGGCAAGGGCGTGGCAACGGCGTTCCCCGTGCTCAAAGCGCTGGCGGACGACGTGGTCGACAGCCTGCTGTTCATCGGCGAAGCCAGGCTCGAGGGCGCGGCGAAGGGGAGTTCCGGGTTTGCCCAGCGCTTCGAGGCGCAGGGCCCCGCCGACCCGCGCGGCCGGTCGCTGCGTCAGCTTGACCTCACGACCCGGCTGCTGAAGTACCCGTGCAGCTATCTCATCTACTCGCCGATGTTCGACGCGCTGCCCCCGGTCATGAAGGGCCTCGTGTACGAGCGGCTGTGGCACGTGCTGTCCGGCGCCGAGAAGGACCCGCGCTACCGGGCGGCGCTGACGCTGGCAGACCGGCAGGCGATCGTCGACATCCTTCGGGCGACGAAGACCGGACTCCCGGCGTACTTCAAGCCGGTGCGCGGCTAGTCACGTTCGTCTGTTCGCCGGCGCCACCACGCCGGTCGTCCGGTGTCGGACGCGGCCCCCGTCGAATACGGGCTATAGTCCAATTCAGTCGAGGTCGGAGTTCCCGCGCGAGGGTTGAGATGCGTGTCGCTGTGGCTGGTCTGTGTCTGTTGTGCCTGGTATCCGCGTGCGGAACATCGGGCGATCCGGAGAAGGCACCACCCGATCCGGACGCGGCGGCGGCGCGGTACCTCCGCGACTACGCGGTGGAGTTCCTGCGACGCAATCCCACCGTCAATACCTATCTCGGTGGCGCGGGTCTCGACGTCTCTCTGCGCGACGTCGACGGGAAGCTGCGCGACCACTCGGATGCCGCCCTGGCCGAAGAGGATGCCTGGCTCGGCTGGATCAAGACCAACCTCGAGAAGATGCGGGAGTCCACACTCTCGCCCTCGACCCGGATCGACCGCGAGGTCGCGCTCTCGCAGATCGGGTTCCTTCTTCATCAGCACCAGGGCCGTCGCTATCAGCAGCGGGCGCTGGACACGTACACGGCCGAGCCGTTCCGCGCGG
>JBIKWH010000289.1:0-3603 GCA_044356435.1 Vicinamibacterales bacterium | reverse complement strand
CGTTCAGGGAGACGCGGCGCGCCCCCCCGGTGCCCTCCGCATTCGTGATGTAGATCTGCGGCGTGCCGGTCCGGTCCGAGGTGAACGCGATCTCGGTCCCGGTGGGAGACCACGTCGGCGTGACGTCGCTCGCCGCATGGTTGGTCAGCCGCCGCAGCCCCGAGCCGTCCACGTTGATCACGTAGATCTCCGGATTGCCGTCCCGGCTGGACATGAACGCCAGCCGCTTGCCGTCTGGCGAGTAGGAGGGCAGAAAGCTGCTGCCCTTGCCGCCGGTCGGGTTCGAGGACGTCCCCTCGAAGGGCCGAATGATGTAGATGTCGGGGAAGCCGCGCCGGTACGACGTGTAGGCGATGGCGCGGCCGTCCGGTGCCCACACCGGCGTGATGTTCAGTTGGCGGTCCACCGTGATGCGCCGCGGGTTGAAGCCGTCATAGTCCGCGAAGTAGATCTCCTTCACGTCCCGGTTCTCGGTGGTGCCGGCGACCTTTTCGCGATTGCGGTCGGACGTGAATGCGACGCGCGTACGCGCCACACCGCGCAGCGCCCGCTGGGCCTGATGCAGTTCGTCGGCCGCGGCATGCGCCAGGCCGCGCGGGTTGGTGGCGGGCCCGGCGTACTCGCGCGCAAACACGGACTGCCGGGTGCGGATGTTGAAGAGCCGCACCTCGATCCGCAGGTTCGGCCCTGTCCGCTGCACGCTGCCGAATACCACGCCGTCGGCGCCGAGTTCCCGCCAGGCCGCGAAGGGCAGTTGGTCCGCGGTGCGCGCGACCGGAATCGACGCATACGTATCGCGGGGAATCAGATAGAACTCCCGCTCGAAGGCCAGGTCGTTCCAGAGCACCTCGGTCAGGACCTTCGCGGCATCGGCCGCATCCGCGCCGCCGGCAATGAAGGCCGGCACGGCAAACCGTGGCGGCGTGCCGCTGTCGCCGGCGATGGCGAGCTCGATCTCCGAGGGCTGCGCGCGTTGCGCCGAAGCCGGAGGCGTCTGAAAAGCCGACGGAGACGCCCACAGCAGGGCGAGAGCGGCCACGAGAGCGAACCAGCGGACGGGCATCGTCATCACCGTTGATAGTCGAAACGCAGATGGATCGTGAGATCGGGATTCGAGAACGCCGCGGGCAGTGGTGGCACGCGAGCCGTCAGCAGCAGCGCCCGCTGCGCCGCCATGTCGAGCGCCGCGAAGCCGCTGGGCCGTTCGACCTGGACACTGGTCACCTGACCAGTCCGCAGGACGGTGAACTTCATCAGCGTCTGCCCGTTGAGACCCTGCTTCGCGACCCAGTTGCGCTGGATGACCTGCATCACCGTCTCCAGATATTCCGGACAGCAGAAGTCTCCCACATCCAGATAGGCGCCCGTGCCGGAACCGCCACCGCCGGTCAGTCCGAATCCCTGGCCCCGAGCGCCCGTCTGCGCCCGAGCCGAGCCGGCCTGAACTTCCTCACCGGCCGCCAGTTGCCGTCCGGTAGCGTCCTCTGTGGCCTGCTTCGGGACCTCGCGCTTCGGACGCACGGTCTGCGTCTTCGCCGGAAGCGTCATCTCCGGAGGCTTCGCGGCTGGTGGCGCCTCCGCGCGCGGCTTCTCGTCGGGCTGCCGGATGGTCTGCACTTCCTTGCCGCCCATCGGCGTCATGCCGCCGGTGCGGGGCCCGGCGGAGCCGCCGAGACTGATGGTCATCACGGTCTTCGGGACGTCGTCCGCCTGGTCGCCCATCGGCACCAGTACGACGAACGCAACGAGGAGCACATGCAGCGCGACCGAAAAGCCGACGACCGGGGCCCAGCGCTCACCGGACACATCCCGGGCCGCGATCGCACCGGTCACGGCGTCGGTGGCGGTCATGCCGTGATGCATTCCTGAGGCTGAGAGAGGACCGGCATCACCGTTCGCCCGGCAGTGCGGTGACCAGGCCGACGTTCTCGACACCCGCGCGCTTGAGGATGTCGACGATCGACATGAACTCGTCGTAGCGGATACCGCCGTCGCCCCGGAGGAAGACCTGCCGGTCCGTACGGTTCACGAGGAGCTGCCGCACGCGTTCGCCGAGGACGGCCTGCGGAACGGCGTCCTCGCCCACATAGACGCGCTTGTCCTTCTGATACGAGATCGGGACCGACACGAACAGCCGTTCGCTCGCGATCTCCTGTGAGCGGCTCGCGATCGGCAGCTTCACGTCGATGCCACGCTGCAGCATCGGCGCGGCCACCATGAAGATGATGAGCAGCACCAGCATCACGTCGACGAGAGGGACGACGTTGATCTCGGCGAGGGTCGGCGCCACGCGCCGCCCGCGGCCTCGGCCGCTTCCGGACCCGCCCGACAGCACCTTGGGCATGGATGGCGGCCTACGTGAAATTCCGCTCCACGATGTTCAGAAACTCCATCGCGAAGTCGTCCATCGCTGCCGAGAATTCCTTCACCCGGTGCGTGAGCTGGTTGTACGCGAGCACCGCCGGAATCGCGGCAAAGAGGCCCATCGCGGTGGCCACGAGCGCCTCGCTGATGCCTGGACCCACCACGGCCAGGTTCGTCGAGCCGGTGGTCCCGATCCGCTGGAACGCAATCATGATCCCGACGACGGTCCCGAAGAGACCGATGAACGGCGTCACGCTGGCCGTCGTCGCCAGAAACGTGAGCTTCTGTTCAAGACGGCTGATCTCCGAGGCCGCTGCGCGCAGCAGGGCACGGTCGACGGCCTCAAGGCTCTTGAGTTGCGGCCGGGCGCCAGGCGCGGCGGGCCCTGTCAGCCTGAACTGCGCCGACATCTCCGCGTAGCCGGCTTGAAACAGCCCGACGAGGGGAGAGGCCTTCGACGCGTCACACGCGCTCTGCGCCTCGGTGAAGCCGCCCTTCCGGAACGCGCCGAGAAACGTGTCCGACTGGCGCGACGCCGTCCGGAACGACAGGTATTTGATAAGGATGACGGCCCAGGAGGCGATGGAGAACACGACAAGGATGGCCAGCACCGCCTGATTGACAGGGGTACTCCGCGTCACGATGCCGATCAGATCCGTCCCAGCCTCAGGGGCTACATCCGGCATCTGGAGTGCCAGCATGCAGCTGCCACAGGTGAACACCACGACCTCCGCTTGGGGGATAGGGCGCCGCTGGGACAGCGCAACCGTGTGCAGCCTACCATGCGGTCAATATCCTGTCAAATATATGATACGATGGGAGTTCCGGCCACATGCTCCGATCTATTTCCATCCGGAATCTGGCCGTCGTGGCCTCAGCGGATGTCGAGTTGGGCCCCGGGTTAACCGTCCTCAGCGGTGAGACCGGGGTAGGCAAATCCATCCTCCTGGACGCGCTGGAGCTCGTGCTGGGAGGCCGCGCGTCGTCGGACCTCATCCGGACGGGCGAGGCGACTGCGACGGTATCCGCCACCTTCGACGACCACGGAAGCCCGTTGACGCTCGCCCGGGAGATCACCGCGACCGGGCGCAACCGCGCATTCGTGAATGGCGTGGCCGTCTCCAGCGCGGCGCTGCGTGAGCGCGCGCCGGCGCTGGTCGAGATCCACGGCCAGCACGCGCACCTCGCGCTCCTCGATCCCGCGTCACATCTCGGTGTCCTTGATGCGTTCGCGAGGCC
>JBIKWH010000288.1:0-3608 GCA_044356435.1 Vicinamibacterales bacterium | reverse complement strand
TTACGCAGGGCCCGGGTCACAGCCGCCGCCTCCGGATAGCGGGAGGTTGCCGTGAGCACGCGCGCCAGCTCACCGTGAATCCGATCGAGGTGCGGCCGCGAACCCAGACGGCCGAGGGCCGCCTCCGCGGCGTCCCGCAGGCCGCGCTGCCCCATGCCGTTCACCGCGGCGAACTTCTCCAGCAGCGGCATGTCGTCCTTCGTGCCGGTCAGGCCGAGCACGTAGACGGCCAGCTCGGCGGTCGTGGTCGAGAGAATCCGCGCCAGCACCCGGTGCGCCGCCGCGCGCGCGTCGTCGGCCGTGGCCGCGCGCACGGCCGCCGGCCGGCCGATGAAGTAGTCGAGCCCGATCAGCTCCACGCCCGTGCTGACGTTCGGAATGGCACCGAGGACCATCGACAGCGCGCGCGGCTCGTCGAGCTCGAACGCCGCGAACGCCGCCTCCCCGCCGAGCTGAAAGTCATCCAGCAGTTCCCGCATGATCGGCATTGCGTCAAACGGCATCGCGGTGATGAGATCCGCGTGCTGACGGGCGATCTTCACCTTGGCGGTGCGCGACGGCGTCCGCAGCGCCACCTCCACTTCTTCCTTCCGGCTGCTGGGAATCACCAGCGAGATCGGCGCCTGCCCCTCGACCGTGCGGAAGGTGCGCGTCGTCGTGAAGACGCCACTCGTCGGCACTTCCTCGCGACGGACATAGAGCGGAATCGCGCCCATCTCGATCGGCACGTCGCGCGTGGCGCCGGCGAGGCCGCGGATCGTGATCGCGCGTTCGACCCGCCCGGCCTCCGGCGACGCCGGCTCCACGTCGAGTCCGAGACTCCGGACTTCGCCGGTGAAGCGCCGCCCCGACTCGCGCACATCGGCCTGCGTAGCGCCGAGCACGCCGTCAGGCGCCCGGACGATGGCGCGGCGCACGGACTCCGCGACCACGGTCGCCGGCCTGGCGCCCACGCGCACGCGGGTGTTGCCGGCTTTGCCGTCGAACGGTCCGTGCACCGGGAACGGGCGCCCGGCCTGAATCATGTCCGGCACGCGGAAGGCAGCCTCGCGCACCTTCGGTACCGGGGTGCGCAGCGCAATCTGGCCGACTTCGGCGCCGCGGGCATCGCGCAGCACCAGCGTCATGCCCTCGGCGCCGGTGGCGGGCACCTGCCACGCGAACGAGCGCCCGGCTTTGGCGGTCTGCTTGCCCTGCGACAGCACGTAGCCGGAGGGCGCCTCGAACGTGCCTGAGAAGGCTTCTCCCGCCGCGATGTCGTCCGGGAAGTGCGCGACGGCCGTGCCGCCGGCGATCTCGAACGTGACGCGCACGATGCCGCCCGCCGCCTGGAGCTTCGGGACGGGCGCACCGGCCCACGCGGCACCCGGAATCACGACGCCTGCACACACCCACGCCAGAACACGGAGTCGGATCGGCATGTCGCGATTATCAACCTTCAGCGACGCACGGGGTGGGCAATTCTGGCGCGGATTGTCGCGACGGGCCGGTGGCGCTGACGTGTCACCGGACGCCCTCCGGCTCGAGCAGGAGATAGATGAGGTTCCCGCCCAGCAGGAACATCAGCATCGAGAAGGTGGCCTTCCCGGCGTAGTTGGCCGTCATGAAGCTGGCGTGCTCGCCGACACCGACGGTGAACTGAAGCGTCTTCTTGAAGAGCGTGTTGTCGGCCTTGAGCGTGTGCGGGCCCGGCGGTACCTCCACCGTGACCACTTCACCGTTCCGGAGCGAGGCGATCTTCTCCCCGTCGAGCAGGATGGCTATTTCCCGCACGCCCATGTCGGTCGGCGACTGCCGCCGCACGGTCACACGCGACGTCCACGAGTTCCGGAGCTGATCGACCACGCCGTCGAGATCGGCCGTCGTCGGCTCGACGGCCTGCGGAGCGTCGGTGGTCACGCGCGTCGGCATCAGAGAATTGGAAAGATTGGTCGGGATGACAGGATTCGAACCTGCGACCCCCTGACCCCCAGTCAGGTGCGCTACCAGGCTGCGCTACATCCCGACACTTGGCGTGACTCACGGTCGTGACGACCGCGTCGTGCTCTGCTCCGCATGCCCCTGGGGGTGACGCGCGGGTGCCCGGCTGACGCCGGGACTTCGATGCTAGGCCGACGCTCGCTTCTTGACGACGGCCTGCCGTGCCCCGCCAGCTTTCGCGGCGGCCTTCGTAGTACCCGGACTCTTGCTCCGCACCGCGGTTCCCCGCTGTGCGCCGGACCGTTCACGGACCGGAAGCGACGTGCCCGCCGCGCCCGTCGACGCCAGCGCGAACGGCGCGGGCCGCGTGTCGAGCATCGCGAGGATGGACCGAAGCCCTTCCCGCACGACACCAATCCGACGCCGTGCCTCGCCGTCGAACGCGTCGGCCGGTTCGCTCTGCTCGACCGCCGCCGGTGCCACGACAACCGGCTCGCCTTCCAGCCGCCGCCGCGCCCCCGAGAGGGTCAGCCCCTCCCCGAACACGAGCTGCTTGATCCGCAGAACCTGCTGGAGATCGGAGTCGCGATACACACGGGGCGCGTCGGCACTCTTCTGCACGCCGATCCCCGTGAACTCCTTCTCCCAGGACCGCAACACGTACGGCTGAATCTGCGCCTGCTCGCAGACCTCCGCGCTCTTGTAGAGCTTTGCGGCCATGAGCGAGCAGTATAGCAGCGGTTCCGGGCCGCCGTCAGCGCTTCGCGCGGCGCTCGCTCGGCCGCTCGGCCCCGCGTTTGCGGATGTGCAGCCGGACCGGCGTGCCCTCGAAGCCGAACTTCTCCCGGATCTTGTTCACCAGGAACCGCTGATACGAGAAGTGGAACGTCGTCGCCACGTTCGTGAAGAACACGAAGCTCGGCGGCGCGACGCCCGTCTGCGCGGCGTACATGATCCGCACATGCCGGTGTCCGGGGCTGACCGGCGGATTCGCGGCCGTGACCTCGGTGATGAACTTGTTCAGCGCGCCGGTCGTCACGCGCCGCTGCCGCGCCTGACCGACACGATCGATCGCCTCGAGCAGCTTCGGCAGCCGCTCACCGGTCTCCGCCGAGATGTGGAGGATGGGGGCGTACTCGAGGAACTTGATGTGCTGACGCAGGGTGTCGTCGAAGGTGACGGAGAAGTTCTCGCCCCGGCCCTTCATCAGGTCCCACTTGTTGGCGACAATCACGACACCGCAGCCGGCCTTCTCCGCCTCGCCCGCGATGGTCGCGTCCTGATCCGCCCCGCCGCCGGCCGCATCGATCACCAGGACGACGACGTCGGCATCCTCGATGGCGCGTCTGGCCAGCAGCACCGAGAGCGACTCCACCTGCCCGCCCCGCGCCACGCGGCCCGGCCGTCGGATGCCGGCGGTGTCGAAGATGCGGAACTGGCGCTTGTGCCAGGTCAGCGGCGCGTCCACGGTGTCGCGCGTGGTGCCGGGCATCTCGCTGACGATCATCCGCTCCTCGCGCAGGAGCTTGTTGGCGAGCGACGACTTGCCGGCGTTGGGCCGCCCGATGATCGCCACGCGCAGCTCGCCCGATTCGTCACTCTCGCTGCCGGAGGTCCCGGCGGCCTTGAGCGTGATCGCGATCGCCTCCGCCAGCTCGCCGACGCCATCGCCGTGCTCAGCTGAAAGC
>JBIKWH010000022.1:0-12566 GCA_044356435.1 Vicinamibacterales bacterium | reverse complement strand
ATGCCTTCCAGCACGAGCGAGAGCTGCGTCCGGACCTGCGATTGCTGGTGCGCCGGAAACACATCGATGATGCGGGTGATGGTCTGCGCGGCCGAGTTCGTGTGGAGGGTCGCGAAGGTCAGGTGGCCGGTTTCGGCCACGCGCAGCGCGGACTCGACCGTCTCCAGGTCACGCATCTCGCCGATGAGCACCACGTCCGGGTCCTCGCGGAGCGCCGCGCGGAGCGCCGTGGAGAAGCTGCCCGTATCGCTGTGGACCTCGCGCTGGTTCACGAGGCAGTTCTTGTGGGCGTGCACGAACTCGATCGGGTCCTCAATGGTGAGGATGTGGCCGTGCCGGCTCGTATTGATCGTGTCGAGGAGCGCTGCGAGCGTCGTGGACTTCCCGCTGCCGGTCGGGCCGGTGACGAGCACCAGGCCGCGCGGACGGTCGGCGAGCGTGGCGACCACGGGCGGCAGGTCCAGTTCACGGAAGCCGCGGATGCGCTCGGGAATCAGCCGGAACACCGCACCGACCGCCCCCCGCTGGTGGAACAGGTTGCCGCGGAAACGCGCGAGGCCGCGGAGGCCGAACGAGAAGTCCAGCTCCTGGGTCTCCTCGAACCGCTTCTTCTGCGCGTCGGTCAGGACGCTGTAGGCGAGCGCCTTCGTCTCGGCCGGGGTGAGCGGTTCCCCCGCCAGCCGCTGGAGCGCCCCGTGCACCCGCACCTGAGGTGGTGTCTCCGTCGCCAGGTGCAGGTCCGACCCGTCCATCTCGACCGTCACGCGCAGCAGTTCCGTCAGCGTCATCGCACGTCCCTACTTCACCGTCTCGCGGAGCACTTCGTCCAGTGTGGTGATGCCGTCCTTGATCTTCCGCAGGCCGCTCGACCTGAGCGAGATCATCCCACCGTCCAGGGCTTTTCGCCGCAGTTCGTGCCCCGACGCCCCGACCAGCACCAGCTCCCGCAGATCGTCCGAGATTTCCATCACTTCGTACAGGCCGATCCGCCCCCGGTAGCCCGTCTGGTTGCAGGCATCACATCCCCGGCCCTTGCGGGGCACGACCGTACGGGCGTCCTCCACCGTGAAGCCGGCCTGCAGCAGCGCCGGCACCGGCATCGGCGCCGCTTCGGCGCAGTGCGGGCAGATGCGGCGGACGAGCCGCTGGGCGCAGACGAGATTGAGGGAACTGGCCACGAGGAACGGCTCGATGCCCATGTTCATGAGCCGGTTCACCGTGCTCGGGGCGTCGTTGGTGTGCAGCGTCGAGAGCACGAGGTGCCCGGTCAGGGCGGCCTTGACGCCGATCTCGGCTGTCTCGAAATCGCGGATCTCGCCCACGAGGATGATGTTCGGGTCCTGCCGGAGGAAGCTCCGGAGCGCGGCCGCGAAGCTCAGGCCAATCTGTTCGCGTACCTGCACCTGATTGACGCCTGGGATGTTGAACTCCACCGGGTCTTCGGCCGTCATGATGTTGGTCTCGGCCGAGTTCAGCTTGGAGATCGACGAATAGAGCGTGTTGGTCTTGCCGCTGCCGGTCGGTCCGGTGACGAGCACCATCCCCCAGGGGCGGGCGATGGCCGCTTCGTAGCGCGCCAGCGACTCCGGCTCGAAGCCCAGCTTCGTCATGTCCAGCATGAGCTTGTCGCGGTCGAGCAGGCGCATCACGACCTTCTCGCCGAAGAGCGTCGGCAGGATCGAGACGCGGAAGTCGATGTCCTTGCTCTGCCCGTGCTCCTGGAACCGGATCTTGATGCGGCCATCCTGCGGCAGCCGCTTCTCGGCGATGTCCAGCTTCGCCATGATCTTCACGCGCGAGATGATCGCGTCGCGAAACTTCATCGGGGGCTGCATGACGTTGTAGAGGATGCCGTCGACGCGGTACCGGATGCGGACCTCGCGCTCGTACGGCTCGATGTGAATGTCGCTCGCGCCCTTCTGGATCGCCGAGAGCAGCAGCATGTTCACGAGCTTGATGACCGGCGCTTCCTCGCCCTGCCGGGCCAGGGCCTCGACGCTGATCTCCGCGTAGTCCTCGATGACCTCGACGTCGTCGTCCGAACCGGGGGCCGGCAGATCTTCCAGCGTCTTCGACGCGACGTCGAGCGCAACCGACCCGTGCACTGATGGCCGGCCCGACGCGTAGTAGCGGTCGAGCGCGCCGAGCACCGAGGACTCCGAGGCGACGACCGGCTCCACGTGATAGCCGGTCATGAACTTGATGTCGTCGAGCGCGAAGACGTTGGTCGGGTCCGTCATCGCGATGGTGAGCGTGGTGCCCGCGCGCGCGAGCGGCACCACCTGGTACTTCTGCGCCGTCTCCGCCGTGAGCAGCTTGATGACGGCCGGGTCGATCTCAAACTGCGAGAGGGCGATGGAGGGCACGCCGTACTGCCGGCTCAGCAGCGACGTGATCTCATCCTCGGTGACATACCCGAGCCGGATGAGATTCAGCCCCAGCTTGCCGCCGTCGCGCCGCTGGCAGTCCAGGGCTTCCTGGAGCTGCTCGGACGTGATGCGCTGTTCCTTGAGAAGGAGTTCCCCGATGCGGACGGCCATGAGCGGTGGGATGGCTACTGCAAGGGTCCTGCCCGATCGACCCGAGCTAGAAGGAGACGCGGGCCGTGGCTCCCCAGGTCCGGGGGGCATCGCTGGTCCCGGTCGTGCCGGAAAACTCAAGAAACAGGCCTGACTTCACCCGGACGCTGGCGCCGGCCGAGGCTGACGGCCTGGGATCGCCCTCGGTACTGACCCGGAACCCGGTCCGGAGCCCGATCTGCCCGCCCCGAAGCCACCGTTCAACGCCCGCGGCGGCAGACCTGGACAGGCCGTCCGGACCGTCCGCGCCGGTGAGGTCGACGTCGGCCGCCACGGTCAGGGGCGGGCCATCTGCCGCCGCTGCGTCGAAGGCCACGCCCACCCTGACCTGGCGCCCTGGGCGAATCACCTCGGCACCCTGCCCGAACGACGGCTCCGTCAGTTGACGGGCAAGCAGACCCACACGCCATCCTCGACGCACGGCGATGACCCCGAGATCGACATCCCAGCGGCCCTCCGCATCCGCGCCGGGCAGCCCTCGGGCCAAGGCGACGGCCTGACGACCACCCTCCACAAACCGCTGATCACCAGCCCACGAGCCGCGCAGATACTTCAGCGTGCCGCCAATGTGGACCCCGGACACGATGGATTGCACGAGCGTCAGCCCCACCTGCCGGACCGCCACGCGGGACACGGCCGTGGCGCCTCCGCGCCGGTTCGCCACGCGCACATGGTCGTAGCTGGCGACGTGCACGCCGAGGAGCGGCAGGGCCACGGCAAGCGCCGTCGTGCGGCCGGCGGACCCGGGAAGGGACTCGCCGGTCCGGGCGTCGCCGAAACCGATCGACATGTCCGCGAACGGCCCTGTCGGCAGGGCGGCGGGGTTCCACCAGACCGCGCTGCTGTCGGAGGCCACGGCCACAAACGCTCCGGCCAGGCCGGAGGCGCGGACGCCGACCGTCTCAAGCGTCTGCGCACCTGCCGCCACGGCGACCAGAGACAGAACCGGCGCGAGCAGGGCCAACGCCTTACGATTTAGAGGCATACATTACAATTCAGGACAATTCCTCACCGTAGGCCGCGTAAGGCTGCAACACCCACAGAATTTTGATCGTATCAGGGACTCGAGTGACCACCGTCCGGGCATTGATCTTCTCACCGGCAGAGACTGTACGCCGGCTCGCCGCACATCCCGCTCCGCTGGCCTGGATTGCCGGCACGGCACTCATCATCGTCGCCACACGGCTTGCGCTGATGGTCACGGCCGTCGGCCGGCAGGCGTTCATCGACCAGTGGGTCCAGCGGGCCGAAGCTTTCGGCGTCGTCGTGGACGACGCGACCTTCGCCCGCTTCGAATCCCTGGGCGCGTACGCGCCGGGCTACGGGATCGCGATCGGTCTGGTCCTCGGCGTGGTCCTGCCCCTCGTCGCCGGAACGGCCCTGAAGGTCCTCGGCCGGAGCGGCACGTCGTGGGCGGCCGCGCTGACGCTGTCCGGATACGCGGGCGTGCCGTTGGCGATCCGGGAGGCCATCGCACTTCCGATCGGCTACCTCCGCGAGACGCTGACCAGCCCGCTCACGCTCGGCACGTTCTTTCCCATGCTGGACGAAGCCTCGCCCGTCGCGCGTTTCCTGTGGTCGGTCGACGTCTTCGTCGTGTGGTGGATCGTCATCGTCGGCCTTGCCGCCGCCACCCTGACCACCCGCCGCGCCATGCCGGTCGTGGCGACGCTGACGGGCGCCTATGCCGTGGCCGGCCTCGTGCTGGCCGTGGCCATGCGTATCGCGGGCGGCGCGTAGTCGCACCCGGAAGGACATCGGAGACAGGATGAAGAAGCTCGTCATTGCCGTGCTCGTGCTGGCCATCATCGCCGGCGCCGGCTACACCGCGTTCAGCCGCTATCGCGCGCGCCAGAAGGAGATCGTCGTCACGACCGAGGCCGTGGCCTTGCGCGACCTCGCCGCCATCGTCTCCGCGTCGGGCAAGATTCAGCCGAACCGGCTGGTCAACATCAGCGCGGACACGTCTGGCCGCGTGGTCAATCTGAACGTTCAGGAAGGCCAGCGCGTCACGAAGGGCCAGTTCCTGCTGCAGATCGACCCGAAGTCGCTGCGCACGCGCGTGGAGGGCGGCGCGGCGTCGCTGAAGGCGGCTGAAGGGTCGCTGAGCCAGACGCGGCAGTCGGTGGAAACCGCCCGCGTCCAGGTCGAGCAGGCGCAGAAGAACCTGACCCGGCAGCGTGACCTGTGGAAGGAAGGCCTGACGACGCGCGAGAACCTCGAGCGCGCCGAAAGCGAGGCGAAGTCGGCCGAGTCGTCGCTGCGTGAACGGGACCGGCAGGTCGACTCGCAGGCCGCGCGCATCGCGCAGGAACGCGCGTCACTGCAGAGCGCGGAGTACGACCTCAGCAAGGTCCGCATCGAGTCCCCGATCGACGGCATCGTGACGCGCCGGAACATCCAGGAAGGCGAGACCGCCGTCATCGGCACGATGAACAATGCGGGCACGGTGCTGCTGACGCTCGCCGACATGTCGCAGATCCAGGCCGAGGTCGAAGTCGACGAGACCAACATCCCCCAGGTCGCGCTCGGCCAGCCGGCCACGGTAACCATCGACGCGATTCCTGACCGGACGTTCAGGGGACACGTGACGGAGATCGGCAACAGCCCCATCCAGACCGCGGGCGCCGGCACGACCGGCACGCAGGCCACGAATTTCAAGGTCGTGATCGCGCTCGACGAACCGGTGCCGGACGTGCGGCCCGGTTTCACGTGCACGGCGGATATCACCACGGCGACGCGCGCGAAGGTCCCCGCGGTGCCCATCCCGGCTGTCGCGGTGCGCGAACTGATCTTCGACGCGAACGGCACGGTCGTCCCGCAGCAACGGCCCGCGAAAGCGGCTGGCGGCTTCGGGTCCGGAGGCATGGGTCCCTCGGCGACGCCGGAGCCCGCGACCCCGGTCGAGCTGAAGCCCGGCCAGAGCCGCAAGGAGACGGAGGGCGTGTTCGTCCTGAAGGCCGGCAAGGCTGCCTTCGTCGCCATCAAGGTGGGGATCGGCGGCGAACGCTACTTTGAGGTCCTCTCAGGCCTCGCCGTCGGCGACCAGGTCATCACCGGCCCGTACAGCGTGGTCCGCGGGCTCTACGACGGCGACGTCGTCACGACAAGCGCGGTGCGGTGAACCAGATCCTCGAGTCCGCGCGGATCGCCCTCGGGTCGATCTGGTCCGCCAAGCTGCGGTCCTTCATGACCGTGCTCGGCAACATCGTGGCCGTGACGTCCATCATCGTCGTGGTCGCCTTGATCCGCGGCCTCAATGAGTCGGTCACCGCCGCCATCCTGAGCCAGGCCGGCGCGGATTCGTTCAGCGTGCAGCAGTACCCCGTCGCCCGTGGCGACGCGGACTTCGAGAAAGTCCGGAACAACCCGCCCGTCTCGCTCCGCGACGCCACCGCGATCCGTCGATACGCGCAGACGGCCACGGCCGTCATGGCCGAACTCTCGTCCAACGCGCGGGTCGGCTATCGCGACCTGGCCATCGACAACACGCGCGTACGGGGCGTCACGTCCGACTACATCCACTTCTCCAGCTTCGATGCCGAGCGCGGCCGACTGATGAGCACGACTGAGGTCGACACGGGACGCCCGGTGGCCGTCATCGGCTGGCAGACCGCCGACCGTCTCTTCGGCACCGAGATCGATCCCCTCGAGAAGACCATTCAGGTAAACGGCCGCCGCTTCCGCGTGGTGGGCGTCAGCGAGAAGCGCGGCACGATCCTGGGCCAGTCGCAGGACGAGTTCGTGATCATCCCGCTCGATCAGTTCGAGTCGATCTTCGGCTCGCGTCGCTCGCTGTCGCTCACGGTGCGGCCACGCGCCATGGAGCGTATTCGGGACACGATGGACGAGGCGATCGTCGCGCTCCGGGCGGCGCGGCACCTGCGGCCCGCCCAGACGGAGAACTTCGGTGTCTTCACCTCCGACACCTTTCTCCAGATCTACAACCAGGCCACGGCGGGCATCTTCGCCGTGCTCGTGGGAGTCGTGGCGCTCTCGCTGCTCGTGGGCGGCATCGTCATCATGAACATCATGCTGATGGCCGTCAGCGAGCGCACGCGCGAGATCGGGCTCCGCAAGGCCCTTGGCGCCAAGCGGCGCGACATCCTGACGCAGATCCTGACGGAGTCTGTCGTGCTGTCCGTGTTCGGCGGCGTCATGGGCACGCTCTTCGGTGCGCTCATCGCCCTCGCCATTTCGAGCGCGACGCCGGTACCGGCAGCCGTCGAGTTCTGGTCTGTCACGCTGGGGATCGGCATCACCGCGCTGGTCGGCCTGTTCTTCGGCCTCTATCCGGCGATGCGAGCCTCGCGCCTGGATCCCATCGAGGCCCTGAGACGCGAATGAGATTGCCCCTCGTCGGCGAAGTCATCCGGATGGCGTTGACCACGGTGCGCACGAACCGGATGCGGTCGGCACTGACCGTGCTCGGTGTCGTGATCGGTGTGTCCTCCATCGTCGGGATGACGGCCCTGATCCGCGGCTTCGACGAATCGCTGCGCGGGATGATTGCGGCCGTGGGCCCCGACACGATCTTCGTGCAGCGCTTCGGCATCTCCAGCTTCTCGGGTCCCGGGGAGATGCTGAAGCTGATGAAGCGGCCGAACCTGACGGTCGCCGACGCGGAGGCCATCGAGCGCGAAGCCTCGGGCACGATCCACCTCGTCGACATCGAGCTCGGCGCGGGTGGGCCTCCGATGATGCGCCGCGTCAGCTTCGGCGATAAGGGCACCCGGCCGGTCGTGGTCATGGGCACGTCGGAGCACTTCGCGGAGGGCACGCGACTGGCGGTGACGATGGGCCGCTTCTTCAACGGCACTGAGCTGCAGTACCGCCGGAACGTCGCGGTCATCGGCCAGGGGCCGTGGGAAGTGCTCTTCGGCCAGAGCGGCACGGACCCGATCGGCAAGTTCATCCGGGTGGGCTCCAACCGCTTTGAAGTCATCGGCGTCTTCGACAAGCGGCCGTCAGCCGGCGGCTTCAACCTGAATCAGGACGACTTTGTCGTCATCCCGCACACCGCGTACTCGCGCGTGTTCGGCCTGAAGGCCGACGGCTTCCGCGGCCCTGGCGGCGGCCGTGGAGGCGGCATGTTCACCATGCTGCCCATTCAGATCGCGCTGGTGCCTCGCGCGGGTGTGAAACAGGCGGATGCCATCGCCGAGGTCGAGCGCATCATGCGCATCCGGCACGACCTGCGCCTCGACGACCCCAACGACTTCGACATTTCGACGCAGGATTCGATTCTGGGTCTGTGGGACACCATCAGCGCCGGTACGTTCCTGGCGCTCATCGTGATCTCGTCGATCGCGCTGATGGTGGGCGGGATCGGCGTGATGGCGATCATGATGATCTCCGTCACGGACCGGACGCGGGAGATTGGCGTGCGGAAAGCGCTCGGGGCACGCCGCAGCGAAATCCTGTTTCAGTTCCTGACGGAGGCCGCGACGGTCACCTCGATCGGCGGCATCATCGGCATCGTGATCGGCAGCGCCATCGGCGTCGGCGTGCACCTCATCTCCGGCTTCCCTATTTCACTGCCGTGGTGGTCGTTCGCGATCGGCCTGGGTTTCTCGGCTGCGGTCGGCATCTTCTTCGGGATGTATCCCGCCATCAAGGCGTCGCGCCTCGACCCGATCGAAGCCCTGCGCTACGAATAGCGGCCCGCCTAGCTCTTGAAGCGGTCGACGTCGATCCCGTAGAGCGTCACCTTGTAGCGGATGATGCGCTCGGTCGACTGCAGGAGCTGCGCGGCCTTGGCCCGGTTGCCACGGGTGGTCTTCAGCGCATCCTGAATCAGGTCCTTCTCGAAGGCTCCCACGGTTTCCGCCAGCGGCAGGTTCGGCACGGTGCCCGTGGACTCCGCGGTCTGGAGCGTGGGTGGGAGGTGGTGCCCGTGAATCACGTTGCCGTCGCACACCAGCACGGCGCGCTCGACGGTGTTCTCGAGCTCACGGACGTTGCCGGGCCAGTGATAGCTCATCAGCATGTCGATCGCGGGCGTCGAGATACGCCGGATCTGCTTGCCGTGCTCGTGGGAGTACTTCTCGAGGAAGTGCTCCGCGATGAGCGTGATGTCCGTCTTCCGCTCGCGTAGCGGCGGCACGAAGATCGTGAAGACGTTCAACCGGTAGTGCAGGTCCGCCCGGAACGTGCCGGCCGCGATGGCATCCTCAAGCGGCTTGTTCGTGGCGGCTATGAGGCGGACGTTTGACTTGACGGACTCCGTGCCACCGAGCCGCTCGTACTCACGTTCCTGAAGCACGCGCAGCAGCTTCACCTGCGTGGCGAGGTTCACGTCCCCGATCTCGTCCAGGAACAGCGTGCCGCCCTCGGCCAGCTCGAACCGGCCCTTCTTCCGCTGCTCGGCGCCGGTAAACGCGCCCTTCTCGTAGCCGAACAGCTCCGACTCGATCAGCGTTTCCGGCAACGCGCCGCAGCTCACCTTGACGAAGGGTTTCCGGGCACGCTGCGAGTTGTAGTGGATCGCGTGGGCGATCAGCTCCTTGCCGGTGCCGGACTCGCCGCGGACGAGCACGGTCGTGTTCGCGCGGGCGACCTGCGAGATCTGCTCGAAGACCTGCCGCATCGGCCCGCCGCTGCCGATGATGTGTGAGAAGTCGTACTTCTCCTTGAGCTCCTCGCGCAGGTGCAGGTTCTCATCGCGAAGGCGCTGGCGTTCCGAATCGACGAGCCGGTCCACTTTGAGCGCCTGCGCGATCATCGACGCGACCACGCGGTAGCGTTCCACGACCGCGTCGTACTCGCGGTCCTTCTGCGGCGGCAGCTCGACTTCGATGGCACCGAGACTCTTGCGCCCGATGAGGATGGGCACGCAGAAGAAGCTCCGGTCAGGGCCGGACCGACCCGGCTTGCCGAACAGCGGCTCCTGGGCGGTATGGGGCACGACCATGGGCCGGCCGCTTTCGACCACGCTGTGCACCATCGCCATCGTGCCGCCGGCCTGGCCGCAGACGACTTCCGTCCGCAACTGTCCCGTCGTGGCGTCGGCGACGATAATCGACCCTCGGACGACGCTGTCCGCGCGCTGCAGCAGCTCGAGCGTCCGTTCGAGGGCCGGCCGCAGCTTGCCACTGGCGGTGAGGACCTGGTTGATCTCCAGCATGACCCCGAAGGACCTGGTGACGGGGGAGAGACGATCGGGCATGTGCAACTACGGATGATACCTAGAACGGCCCCTGCCCCCGACACGAGCGGCAACGAGCATCCCGGGCCGCGAGCCTCGCCCACGCGGAACACTAGGCGCGGGAACGCGTTCTCCACAGGCGCAGGACGATCCCGGGCCACTCCCACAGAGGACGGCGACGGACGGCCGTCATCACCCTCGCCACTCGGCCGGCGAATCGCCTTCGCTGGACGATCGCGGCGATCACCGCGTCGTCGAACAGTGACCATGCGCGGAGTTTCACCATCGCCGCCTGGTGATACCAGGCGCTGGCCGCCCGCGGTGCGACGGGAGGTCTGGATGCGGGCGCGAGAGGGAGCGCGTGTGGCGCGAGTCCCCAGTCGTCTCCAGACGGACGGCGCTCGACAGCCGGCACTGAGATATCGATGCTGGGATTCTTGAACGCGTGCGGGCGGAGCGTCCACGCCCCGATCGGGTGATAGTGCTCGAGGTGATAGAAGTCCCAGCAGGTCTCAACGCCGAGGTCGACGATCGAGTGCGTCTCGCGGAGCCGGTGGATCATGTCCGTCTCCATCCAGTTGTAGAAGATCAGTCGCTCGTCGTAGCCTCCGGCTTCGTTCCACACGTCGCGAGATGCCAGCCAGATGCCGACGGCGGAGGTCCAGTAGAGATGCCCGGTGAGCTTGTTCGTCCGGAGAACGGGCATCCGCTCGCCGTGTTCGGCGACGAAACGGCTGACAGTGCTGAGTGACGGCAACGCTGCGGCAAAGCGAAACGGCAGCTCACGTCGATTGGCAAAGTAGAGCGCGTCCGGATCAGGCGCCTGCTGGAAGAACCACCGTAAGAAGCGTGAGCCGACCAGCGTGTCCTGATCGATCCGGCCGATGAAGTCGCCGCTCGCGCGCCGGGCCACGGCGTTGAGCGCCAGGACTTCCGGGAACGGGCTGTCGCCTTCCCGTGCTCGGGCGAGCGCCGGCGGGACGTGGACGAAGCGCGTGAGCCGATGCGCCGCCGGCGAGAGCGAGACCACAGTGCTCAGCGGTGTGTCACTGCCCCAGTCCGAGACGAGAATCTCAAGGTCATCAGCGCCGAGTCCGAGTGTCGCGGCCTGCTCGCCGAGGTAGTTCAGCGCCGTCTCGAGCCGCCAGCGCGAGTTGCCCATGTAGCGGTCGTTGCGCGAGCAGAGGACGCACGAGAGCCGGGGCACCGCCGGCCACTATACGACGTGGCGTCCACAGCGAGGTAGCGCGCGTGAGTGGGTCTTCTCCGCGCCAGCGGGACTGCCGCTCGGCTCGGAGTTGCTAGACTTGCTGGACTTCAGATGCTTCTCCAGCCACCACCATCCGTTGAGCGGCACACGATGGTCACCGTGCGTCGCCCGTTTCGCGGTTGGGTCTCGCGGGAGCGTTCCTGGTGAGCGCATTCGAGCGGGTGCGCGGCGCGTACCGTGGCATCGCGATCCTGGTTCTCAACACGCTGCTGATGCTGCTGCTCGCGGAGGCCGCAGCGCAGGTGTTCTTCCTGGTGACCAGTGGACAGGCGACGCGGTTTCTCTCCCAGTTTCGACCGGCACGCACCGAGCCGTCGACACACCCCTGGTTTGAGGATTTGATGCAGGAGCAGGCGACCGTCAGAGCCCGCTACTGGCCCTTTGTCGGCTGGCGGGCGCAGCCGCGTCCTGGACCGCTGATGACCATCGGCAGCGATGGCAACCGCGTGGTGCCCGGAGCGTCGTGCGAGACGGGCGCGTACCGCGTGCTTGTGCTGGGAGGATCGACGGTCTTCGGATTCGGCGTGCCAGACTGGGGCACCCTTCCGGCATATTTGCAGCAGGCGCTGGCCAGTCGCCTGCAGCGGCCGATCTGCGTACGGAACCTGGGCCAATTGGCCTGGTCGTCAACCCAGGACGCCATCGCCCTGCTGCGGGAGTTGCAGGACGGGGAGCGCCCCGATCTCGTCATCTTCTATCAGGGCTACAACGACGTGACGACGGGAGGCAATGACGGCGTCGGCCTGGGAACTTCCGGCGGCGTCGACTACGACGGCGCCCGTGCACAGGACGAGGTCACCGAGCACACCGGCCGCACGGCGTTGGCCGAGTTCCTGCGCGGCACCGGTCTCGGGCAGGTCGCAACGGGGTTGCGGGCCTGGCTCGAACCCGCGCAGCCGGACCCTCCCAGCCCTCTGACACCCGAGAGCGTACTGCGCGCGTACAGCGTCAGCGTGGATGCCGCACGCGGGCTGGCGGACGCCGCCGGGGCGAAGACGTGGTTCTTCTGGCAGCCGACGATTCTGACCAGGTCAGGGCCGGTCACCCCGAGCGAGATGCAGGTGCTCTCCAACGTCGGAACCGCTCCGAGTCTCAGGGAGCTGGTCAAGCAGACGTATGCCGAGGTCGAGCGCGAGGCAGGCAACCTTGGTGTGGTGTTTCTCGGGCATCTCTTCGACACCCCGACCAAGGCATCGGTCTACATGGACGAATGCCACCTCTGGCCGGAGGGCAACGCGGCCGTGGCCGAACGGATTGTGATGTCGATCGCGGCGGACCTCCCACTGCCCTGACCGGCCCCGCGCGCGTCATTCGTGGGACGGAAAACAAAAAGGCCCTGAGCGCGAACGCCCAGGGCCTTGTGTCTGTGCCGGCCGGCTGACAGCCGGCTGACGATCTAGGAACCGCCGGCCTTGCGCGGCGTGGTGACCTTGCGGGCGCCACGCGACTGGCCCGCTTTGGTCTTGCCCGGCACGCTGGCCTGGTTGCCGCGGACGCGGCCGGCCGTGGCGCGGAGGCGCTCGCCGACGCTCTTCTTCGGCTTGCCGGACTCGCCCTCGGTCGCCGCAGC
>JBIKWH010000287.1:0-3631 GCA_044356435.1 Vicinamibacterales bacterium | reverse complement strand
GATTCCCGCGTACAGCGCGCGCGTGACGAACTTCCCGGATGCCGCCGGCTCCACCGAAGTGCGCGTGGTGGCCGAGCAGTTCGCGTGGAACGTGCACTATCCCGGAGCGGACCGGCGTTTCGGCCGCACGGACATCCGGCTCGTGTCATCCGAGAATCCAATCGGGCTCGACGCGAAGGACGCAGCCGCCGCGGATGATGTGGTCGCCGTCAATCAGTTCAACATGCCCGCGGGACGACCCGTGATCGTCCACCTGACGAGCAAGGACGTGATCCACAGCTTCGGCCTGCCGCAGATGCGCGTGAAGCAGGACGCGATCCCCGGCATGGTGCACGACCTCTGGTTCACGCCCACGCGCACCGGCGCGTGGGAGATCGTCTGCTCCCAGCTCTGCGGGCTGGGCCACTACCGCATGCGTGGCTTCTACAGCGTGCAGACCCCCGAGGCGTTCCAGGCCTGGCTGACCGAGGCGGCCCAGCCCTGAGCCAGACCGTCCATCGGCTGCTCTACGCCGCCATCCTCGTCCTGCTCGCGCTCTCGCTCTGGGTACTCGTCCGCCAGGTGGGCGAGATCGGGCTCGGCAACGTGCTCGCCGCGCTGCGCTCCGAACGGCCGGACACGGTGGGGCTCGCGGCGGCGCTCGTGGCCATCAACTACTTCGTGCTGACGTTCCACGATCAGCTCGCCGTGCGCTACATCGGCCGGAAGCTCTCGTGGTGGCGCGTGAGCGCGACGTCCTTCCTGGGCTTCGCCGTCAGCAACTCGGTCGGCTTCGGCGTGTTCTCCGGCGCCACGGTGCGCTTCCGCTTCTACTCGCGCTGGAAGGTGACCGCCGGCGAGATCTCCCGCATCGTCGCCTTCTACTCCAGCTCCACGGTGCTGGGTCTGGCGGTGATCTCGGGCTGCAGCCTGGCCTTCGACCCGCCGTCGGCGTTGACGACGTTGCTGCCCGACCTGGCGCTGCGGCTGCTCGGCGCGGCGCTGCTGGCCGGCGTGGCCGCCTACCTGCTCATCTGCGTGGTGCGTCGCGAGCCCCTGCGGCTGTGGAGTCTGACGCTGCCCTTGCCTTCGCCCGGCATGTCGCTCGGGCAGGTGGTCATCTCGTCGGCAGACTGGGTGCTGTGTGCGGGCATCCTCTACGTGCTTCTGCCTGAGCCGCGGCCGCCGTTCTTCGAGATGGCGGGCGCCTTCGCGGGCGCGCAGCTTGCCGGCATCGTCAGCCACGTGCCGGGCAGCCTCGGTGTGTTCGAGTCGCTGGTCGTGCTCTCGCTGCGAAACAGCGTGGATGTGACCCGCCTGCTCCAGGCGCTGCTGCTCTTCCGTGTGCTGTATTACGTGGTGCCGTTCGCCATCGCGCTGGTCGTCATCTTCATCGATGCGACGTTCCGTCGGCGCGGCCGGCGGCCGGCCAGCGCGTAGCGATTCAACGGCGACCGCCGTCTGCCCAGGCTCGCCGCTACTGCTGGCGCACGGGGACGCGCTTCGTGCCCGCCCACTGCTCACGGAAGGCACGCTGGGCGGCGGTCAGCCGTCCGGTTCGTTCGACCGGCACAACGGCGAGGAGCGGCGCCTCCGGCCTGGCGGGCGGATTGGCGGCGCGGCGATCCTGCAGGACGAATCCGGCCGGCGCGAGGAGCGCCGCGAAGTCGGGCACGTCGCGTCCGCGGACGTAGCGGTCCATGAACGTGCGCGCGAACACGGCGTCGCCCGAGACCTCCGCCAGCGCGGCCTCGACGTCGGCCTCCTCGTAGGGGCGCGCCACCTCGCCCGGCTCACCACGGTGGGCACCGAAGCGTTCCCACAGGTGCCGCATCACCGAGTCAAGCGACACCGCGTGATTGCTCCGCTGGCGCAGCGTGAGATCCAGCGCCAGGCCGATCGTTTCGCCCCACGTGTAGTACGAGAGGAATCCGCCCTCGATGCCTGCGCGGGACTCCGGCCCGGCCCCGTCGGTCAGCGGGGCGAGGCGGCTCATCTCCACCACTGATCGCCGCTGCCGCGCGGTGCTGCGCACCACCTGGTCGATGGCCTCTCCGAACGTTGCCGCGACGGCGGTCAGCGGCACGATCCCGGCCCGCACCGTCAGCAGGTGGCCGTAATAGTTCGTCACGCCCTCGCCGAGCCACAGCTCGCCGGAGACGTTCGCGCGGTCGAAGGCAAACGGCTCCAGGGACCTCGGCCGGATCCGCTCGATGTTCCAGGCGTGAAACACCTCGTGGGCGCCCTTCTCGGCCAGCGGGCGGCGAGCGGCCGCGATAGAAGCGGACGACGTGAGCACCGTGCTGTTCCGGTGCTCCATGCCGTCGCCGGAGGCATCAGGCAAAAAGTCGGCGATGAACGTGTACTCGGGCGATTCAAAGGCCGGCAGCGCCCCGAAGACGGCCGTCGCCTCCCCGGCAATCGCTTCGAGGTCGCGCGCGTAGGCGTCGGCATCGGCCGCCGTGCCCGTGTCGTGCAGCGCCAGCCGGAACGTGGCCGACCGTTCACGGTCGCGGACGACGAAGGTGCGCGAGCTGAAGGCCGAGAACTCCGCCGGGCTGTCCATCAGGTACTGCAGGTTCGGCGCCGTGAAGGTCAGCGGAGACGCCGTGGGCAGGAGCTGCGTCGCCACACGCCAGGCCGTCGACGCTGACGCGGATGTGGATGCGGGAGCCTGGAACGACACCCGCACGGCTCGCCGCTCCAGGCCGCGCGCCCACACCAGCGCCGCGGGCATGTTGATGTGGGCGTGCGTGCCGTCCACCGCGAGGTAGGTGCCGTCCACGCGCTCGCCACGCACGCGGTAGCGCACACGCACGGCCGACGGATGCGCGGCGACGGTCCAGCCGCCTGGCGCGGCGGTCACCGCGAGCGGGCGTCCCTCCGTGTCGGTCACCGCGAGCGCCGAGACACCGCGGACGAAGTCGTGGAGCGCATAGCGCCCGGGAGAGGCTACGCTCATCTGCAACTCGAGTGGGGTCGTCGGCAGATCCGGGAGCAGCAGCTCGACGTCGAGCCGATGCTCGTCCGGTGCCACAACCGCGAGGCGGTATTCGACTGGCGCCGGCGGGTCGCCCGCGGCGGGCAGGAGACGCGCGCCGCCCACAAGACCAGCGGCGACCAGCAGGGCCGCCACGCGAGCGCGCCAGCGCCACGAGTGCATGCCGTTAGGATACGCTTCGGCCTGACCCCGGATGGAGCCCCTGCTCGCTCGGCTGACTGAATTGTTCGATTCGCTGAAGCGCGGCCGGCTGGACGTGCCGGACGGCCTGCTCGATCGAAACGCCGCGTTCTCGCTGAACGGCACGCCCTACGAAACGCTGCTCGGACGCGAGGCGGACGACCCGCTGGTCCGGCTGATCGCCCGCGGCCCCGCCGGCTACCGCTTCGCCGCCCAGGCCCTGATCCGCGCCCTCTGCACGCCGGAGCTCTCGATCGACCGACTGGACGATGTGCCGCCCGGCTACGAGATCACGGGCACGCTGTCCGGCACCCTGCGCGGCTCGTCCGACCCCGTGCGCTGCCCGGTGATCCTGCGCCTGACGACGACGCTTCTCGGCGCCATCGCCACGGCCGACATCGTGATCGAACCGGCCGTGCTCACAAAGCTCGACCGCGCCCGCAGCCTTCCCTAGCGTCTGGGGCCGCACAG
>JBIKWH010000286.1:0-3638 GCA_044356435.1 Vicinamibacterales bacterium | reverse complement strand
CGCCGGACGGTTGGTTCTACCGGCGCGTCTGGGGCGTGACCGCTGTCTCCGCCACGCTGAAGGAAGTCGCCGTCACCGTGGAGACATCGAGTTCCTTCGGCAAGGGGCTGCTGCCACGGTCCACCGTGGTGGCCCTCAAGTCCTCGCCGTTCTAGCCATGACACACCGCGCCTCCCACACCGGTGACGCCGGCTTCACGCTCATCGAGCTCATCGTCTCGACGCTCGTCCTGCTCGTGCTGTCGGGCACGGTGACGGCAGCTCTGCTCCAGATGACCAACGCCGAGCTGACGCTCTGGAATCGCGCGCAGATGCACAGCGGCGTCCGCAGCGCCACCGAGCTGCTGCAGCAGGAAGTCGGGCAGGCCGGCCGCATCGCCCTGCCGGAGCTCGTGACGCTCGGCGGGAGCGTGGTCCCGGGCGCCGCCACGGTTGCCGTCAGCAGCGTTGATGGCATGTTCGTCGGCGAGCAGCTCACGATCGGCACCGGCGCGACGGAGGAGACGGTGACCGTGACGGCGGTGGACGCGGGCGGCGGGCAGATCAGCGCCACGTTCATCTGGGGGCACTCCGATGGCGAGCCCGTGGTCGTCCGGGGTGGCTTTGCCAGCGGCGTCGTGCCGACGACGGCGGTGAACGGCTCGACCGCCGACGTGCTGAAGCTGTTCGGCGATGTCAACGGCGACGACACGATGGTCTACGTCGAGTACACCTGCGACACGGCGAACGGGAACCTGTATCGCAACAGCATGCCGTTCGACGCTGTGAGCAAGCCGGCGCTGACGCCGGACCTGATCCTGCTCGACAATCTGCGCGAGAACCCGGGCAGCACGCCGTGCTTCACCTACCAGGAGCAGGTGGTCGGCGCGAACACCTACGTGACCGACGTCGCGATCACGCTGACCGTGCAGACGCAGAAGCAGGATCCGTTCACGAAGCAGTACGAGCTGCAGACCAAGGCGCTCCTCAACGTGGCGCCCCGGAACATCTTCAACGTCTGGCAACTCGCGAGCGCCGGGGTCACCAACCGCGTCCAGGCCACGCCGGCGTCCATCGGAGCGTTGCTGCCATGACCAGCACACCCGCTGCTGCGCGGAATCCGGAATCCGGCATTGCGTTGATCCTGACGCTGTTCCTGGTGCTGGTCGGGTCCGTGATGGCGGCCTCGCTGACCATGCTCGCGCAGACGGAGACCTACGCGAGCCTCAACTACGAGCTCATGTCGCAGGCCCGGTACGGGGCCGAGTCCGGAATACAGCGCGCCGCCAACTACCTGATCAACAGCTATGCCCCACCGGACTCGTTCGTGAACTACGACACGACGGTCTCACCGGTGACCTACAACGGCAACCCGGTGATCCTCTCGGCCAATCCGGACGTCGCCGCGAACTACCCTGTGGCCGCCGTACAGGAGGCGTTCGAGGACGCGGCCGCCGGCGCGCTGACCGCCGGTCGCACCACGGTGACCTACGCGCCCTGGGCCACGCTCGTCTCGATGAAGCAGGTGAGCACCTACGGCGGGGCGCTGTTCACGCTGCAGGTCTGGCGCATTGCCGCGACGGGCACGATCGTCTCCACGGGGAGAACGGCCCAGGTCGAGGTGGAGTCGCTGCTCGAGAGGCAGACGATGCCCGCGCAGACCTACGCCGCCTTTGCCACCAACGCCGGATGCGGCGCGCTCAAGTTCGCCGGCGGCGCCACAACCGATGCCTATAATTCCGCCGCGCTCGTCGCCGGGTCGCCTGTGTTCGGGAGCGGCGGAGACGTGGGTACCAACGGCAACCTGACCGAAAGCGGCGGCGCGACGATCAACGGCGACCTCTTTACACCGCGCGTCGGCGTCGGCAACTGCAGCGCGGGCAACGTGACCGCGCTGACCTCGAACGGCGGCGCGACGGTCACCGGCGATGTCGTGCACCTCCCGCAGGCCGTCACGCTCCCGACGCCGACAGACCCGGACCCGCTTCCGCCCACGACGAGCACGAACTACAACGTCGACACCACGCTGCTGCCCGCCGGCGGCCCGTACGGCGACATCAAGATGCTGGCAGGTGCGGCGCTGCATCTCTCCGCCGGCACGTACGTCTTCAACAGCCTCACGCTGGCGGGAAACTCGTCCCTGATCATTGATTCCGGCCCGGTCATCCTCAAGGTCGCCGGGCAGAGTGTGGTCACGGCCGTGGACTTTACCGGCGGGTCTGTCAGCAATCCCGGATTCGACCCGTCCACGTTCCAGGTGGTCTACGGGGGCACCGGTAACGTGAAGCTCAACGGCGGCTCCAACACCGCTGCCGTCGTCTACGCGCCGAACGCCGCGATCACGTTTTCCGGTAATGCGGACTTCTACGGGTCCGTCATCGGCCGGACCGTCACCGATGTTGGCGGCGCGAAGATTCACTACGACGTCTCCCTCCAGAACAAGTTCATGACGGCCGGCAACCACATGCTGACGGCCTTCACCTGGAAGAAATCCTGACCCACGCCCGTCCCGGGTACGCGGAACGCGCGTGGTTGGACGGGCGTCGACGCCGCTGACGTCCGTCGTCCCGCCGCGGAGCCTGCAAATGCGGCCGGCGCCGCCGTGCCGCGAACCCGGCATCGCCGTTGCACCAGCGTCCCGCATGGGAGCGACGCGAGATGGTGCACATCATCACTGAGCGGGGCAGCGCGCTCGTGGAGGCGCTCGTCGCGGCGGCGTTCTTCTCCGGCGCCGTCGTCGCTGTTGTCCAGTTGGTGGCGTTGGCGATCGGCATGTACGCGGATGCCGGAGAGGCCGTGAGGAGCGCGGACGTCGCCGAGAGCGGCCTGCGGACGCTGGCCACGCGGCGTGGCACCCTGACGCCGGGCGGCAGCCTTGACGCGGATGTCCCCGGCTATTCGGACGTGCCGGGTGATGCGGGCGCCACGGCTGGCGGCGTCACGCGACGATGGATCGTCTCACCGGGGCCTGTCCGTGGGACGCAGCACGTCGTCGTGCGCGTCATCAATCCGCGGATTCGTCGAGGCAGGCGGGTGCTGGACGTTGAGACGCTGCTCTCCGTGGAGCCGGGGTCGTGACCGGCCGCGGGCGCACCACCGAGGACGGCTACGGGCTGGCCGAACTGCTCGTGGCGACGGCCGTGACGATGACGGTCACCGGGGGTGCAGGCGTGCTGGCGTCCGGTGTGCAACGCATCGCCCTCGCGGTGGACGCGGAACAGGCAGCCCGGATGGATGCTCATTTCACGCTCGACTCGATCGTGCGCACGGTGGAGCAGGCAGGCAGCTTCCCCTACAGCGGGCCCTCCGTGGTCTGCGGTGGCGGCACGGACGTCACGCCCCTGGTCGTCGACCCGCTTGGCGATGGCCGCCGGGATGCCATCCGTGTCCTGGCGGACGTCAACCCGCCGAATGGTCTGCTCGGCGGCGTGACCGGCGACTGCGACGAGAGCGGAGAGGACGTGCTCATCGCGTTCGACCGTCGTGCAGGTACGGTCACCAGGCGCGATGCGGCGTCGGCGGGCGCGCCAGCCGCGGTGTCGTCCGCCCGCGTGCTCGGCCTCCGGTTTGGCTACCGCGATGCGGAGGGCCACGAGACGGACCGCGCCGCGGACGTGTCGTCGGTGCTGGTCGAGCTGACGGTACGTGCGGATGGCGCAC
>JBIKWH010000021.1:0-12660 GCA_044356435.1 Vicinamibacterales bacterium | reverse complement strand
AGCAGCTCCTCGCCGAGCAGCCGCCGGGAGACCTCCTGCGGGTCGCGCGAGTAGCGCGTCTTGCCGACGGCATCCGCCACGAACAGATACGACTCGTTGACCTGCTGCCACATCTCGGAGGAGATGACCTCGCGGACGGACCGGGCGTTGTCGCGCGCGGAGCGGAGACACGACAGGATCGAGTTCGGGTTCTCCGTGTCGAACGTCAGGAACTGGATGACGTTCTTCTGCGACGGCTCGTGGTAGCGCTCAAGGAAGACGGTGGTCTCGCCGGTGATGTCGACCAGCGGCCGCCACTGATGCGTGCCGTGGTTCGGCAGGTCGAGCGTCAGGTTCAGGTTGACGTCGACGAAACGCGCCACGTTCTCGGCGCGCTCGATGTAGCGGCTCATCCAGTAGATGGAATCGGCGACGCGGCTCAGCATGCGGCACCGCCGTCGTCGAGCACCCACGTGTCCTTGCTGCCGCCGCCCTGCGACGAGTTGACGACGAGCGAACCCTTCCGGAGCGCGACGCGCGTCAGGCCGCCCGGCAGCACGAAGATGTCGCGCCCGTAGAGGATGTAGGGCCGCAGATCCACGTGGCGGCCCTCGAAGTGGTCGTCGATGATGGCCGGCACGCGGGAGAGCGAGAGCGTGGGCTGCGCGATGTAGTTGCGCGGGTTGGCGACGATCCGCTCGGCGAAGTCCGCGCGCTCGGCGTCGGATGCGTGCGGGCCGATCAGCATGCCGTAGCCGCCCGATTCGTTCGCGGCCTTCACCACCAGGTCCTTCAGGTGGTCGAGCACGTAGCGGCGGTCATCCTCTTCGGCGCAGATGTAGGTCGGCACGTTCGGCAGGAGGATCTCCTCACCGAGGTAGTACTTCACGATGCGCGGCACGTAGGCGTAGATCACCTTGTCGTCAGCGACGCCCGTGCCGGGCGCGTTCACCAGCGCCACCTTGCCCGCCTGGTACACGCTCATCAGGCCTCGCACGCCGAGCATCGAGTCCTTGCGGAAGACGTCCGGGTCGAGAAAGTCGTCGTCCACGCGGCGGTAGATCACGTCCACACGCTCGAGGCCCTTGGTCGTCCGCATCCAGACGAAGCCGTCAGCGACGACCAGGTCCCGACCCTCCACAAGCTCGACGCCCATCTGCTGCGCGAGGAACGAGTGCTCGAAGTAGGCGGAGTTGTAGACGCCCGGCGTGAGCACCACCACGCGCGGCGTGCCGACGTTCTCCGGCGCGACGTACTCGAGCATGTCGCGCAGCCGCCCGGGGTAGTCGTTGACCGGATGAATCCGCACCGACTCGAACACCTGCGGGAAGGTCCGCTTCATCAGGTTCCGGTTCTCCAGCACGTAGGAGACGCCGGAGGGGCACCGCAGGTTGTCTTCCAGGACGTAGATCTGGCCGTCCTTGTCGCGCACGAGATCCGTGCCGGTGACGTGGCACCAGATACCGCGCGGCGGGCGGAGGCCCGTGCAGGCGGATCGGAATGTCTTCGCGGACTCGAGCACCTCGCGCGGGATCACCCCGTCCTTGAGGATGCGCTGGTCCGTGTAGATGTCGTCGATGAAGAGATTGAGCGCGTGAATCCGCTGGCGCAGGCCGCGTTCGATCGTCTGCCACTCCCGCGCCTCGATGATGCGCGGCACGAGGTCGAACGGGAAGATACGCTCGGTGCCGGCCTCCGCGCCGTACACGTTGAACGTGATGCCCATCGCGAGCAGCGCCTGCTCGGCCGAGCGCTGGCGGCGCAGGAGCTCGCCCTCGGGCAGGGCGTTCACCAGATCCACGAGCGTACGCGCGCCCGGGCGGGCGGCGCCCTTGCGCTCGAACATCTCGTCGAAGAAGGCGCCGGGGTCGTAGTCGGTGAAGGTCATCGCGGGACCTCGTTCCGTGTCCATTGTGGATCGGTCCCCACGAATCTGTCGCGCACAGCGATGTTCGGACGTGTCAGGCGATCGACGAAAATGTCGTAGCAGAACGGCTGACCTTGTCCGGGTGGCCGGGTCGGGCACACTTGGACGGATGCCTGCCCGCCTGATGAGCGCCGCCGACGCGGCCAGCCTGGTGAAACCCGGTGACCGCGTTTTTCTGCACGGCAGCGCGGCCACGCCCCTGACCCTGGCCCGCGCCCTGTTCGACCGCGCCGACTCCCTCCGCGACGTCGAGCTGGTGAGCGTCAGCACGCTCGGCGACCTCGGCCTTGACCGGCCCGGGGTGCGCGAGGCGTTCTTCATGAACTCGCTCTTCGTCTCGGCCAATGTCCGCGGCGTGGTGGATACCGACCGCGGCGACTACGTGCCGGTCTTCCTGAGCGAGATCCCGCGGCTCTTCAGCGGGGGGATCCTGCCCGTCGACGTGGCCCTGGTGCATCTGTCGCCGCCGGACCGCCACGGCTACTGCTCGCTCGGCGTCAGCGTGGATGTGGCCCGCTCGGCCGTCACGTACGCCCGGACCGTGATCGCCCAGATCAACCCGCGGATGCCCCGCACGCACGGGGACGGCCACGTGCACGTGAGCCGCCTGGCCGCCATGGTGGAGGTGGACGACCCGCTGCCCGAGGTCGACTACCGCCCGGGGATCGGCGCCTGCGAGCGGGCGATCGCGGAGCGCTGTGCCGGCCTCATCGAGAACGGCGCGACGCTCCAGGTCGGCATCGGCACCATCCCCGACGCGATCCTCGGCGCGCTGGCGCACCACCGGGACCTGGGCGTGCACACCGAGATGTGCTCCAACGGCATCCTGCCGCTCATCCGCGACGGAGTCATCACGAACCGCGGCAAGCGGAAGCATTCCGGGCGTGTGGTGACCAGCTTCGCGCTCGGCACACGCGAGCTCTACGACCTGTTCGACGACAATCCCGAATTCGCGTTTCTCGACGCGCAGTATGTGAACGACGGCAGCGTCATCGCGAAGAATCCGAAGGTCGTGGCCATCAACAGCGCCATCGAGATGGACCTGACGGGCCAGGTCTGCGCCGACAGCATCGGCACCTTTCAGTTCAGCGGCGTCGGCGGGCAGATGGACTTCATGCGCGGCGCGGCCCTCAGCGAGGGCGGCAAGCCCATCATCGCGATGGCGTCGATGACGACGAAAGGGGCCAGCAAGATCGTCCCATTCCTGAAGCCCGGCGCCGGCGTGGTGACCACGCGGGCCCACGTGCACTGGGTCGTCACCGAGTTCGGGACGGCCTACCTCTACGGCAAGAATCTCCGGCAGCGGGCCGAGGCGCTCATCGCGATCGCGCACCCGCATCACCGGGAGGATCTTGCGCGGGCCGCGCGCGAACGCTTCGGCCAGCGGAGCTGACGGGCCGGGCTGCTAGGCCGGGCCGGCGTCGAACACGTCGAGCCAGGTCCGGCGGAAGGCGTCCGCGCTGAACGGGAAGTCCGGCGAGCGGTGCCACGCCAGCGCCGCCGCCGACATCTCCGCCCGCGCCTGCGGATGGTCGAGGACGTACCGCAGCCCCTCGACGAGCGCCTCGAGGGTCGAGTCCCGGCAGATGAAACCCGTCCGCAGGTGGGAGACCGATTCGACCAGGCCGCCCGTTGGAAAGATCACAGGCGGCAGGCCCGCGCCCGTGGATTCGAGGCCGACGTTGCCGAACGTCTCCTCCTGGAGGATCGGCGCGGCCAGCACGTAGGCCGCCGCCATGATCGCGGGCACGTTGTGGCGGTCGCCGACGAAGTGGATGCGGTCGCCGAAGCCGGACCCGGCCGCGCGCGCCCGCATCGCCTCGATGTAGGCCACGTAGTCCGCCGGCCAGTCCGGAATGCGGCCCACGACGACCAGTTGCGCGTCGGTGCCGTCCGTCATCAGGCGGATTGCCGCCTCCAGCGCGAGGTGCGTGCCCTTGAACTCGGCGAGCTGGCCGACCACCAGAATCGTGCGGCGCGCCCGTACGAGGTCGATGATCTCCTGATCCCCGCCCGCGTCCACGGTCCGCGTGGCCAGCCGGTTCAGCGCGAGCCCGAGCTTGCGCTCCGGCACGCCGGCCGCCGCCAGCCGCGTCCGGCAGAACACGGAGATCGCGAGCACGCGGTCCACGAGGCGCGAGATCACCTGCGACCACAGCGCGTGGAAGAAGCGCGTCGGCTCAGGATGGTTCGCCACGCGCAGGATCACGCGCACGCCCAGCGCGCGCAGCAGCATGAGCGCCGGCGCGTTCCGCAGCACGGTCAGATAGCTCGGCGTCAGCACGTGCGTGGGCCTGAAGCGCCATGCGTCTCGCAGCAGGCCGGCGCTCGTCATCAGCGAGTCCCACGCGAACTGCACGAGCCGGATCGGATTGAGCAGGTGGCGCCCGAAGCCGTGCCAGTAATAGCCGGTCGACCACGTGGCGCCGATCTCGCCGACCATCTCCAGAATCCGCTGGTTCGACCACGTGTTGACGATGCAGTGCACCGGCGCGCCGTGCTCGCGGACCACGCGCAGCACCTCGAAGGTCATCCGCTCCATGCCGTAGACCACGGACATGTCGCCGCAGCAGGCGATCACGCGGAGCGGGCGGCGGGCCGGGCCGGGCATCATGAGAGTCTAGAACCTATCTCAGGAACGGCCCGCAGCGGGTAGAGTTCCTCACGTGAGGTGCGTGCGATGACCAAGGGACGACTCGAAGCCTTCAGCGACGGCGTGATCGCGATCATCATCACGATCATGGTGCTGGAGTTGAAGGTGCCGCACGGCCCCGGACTGGCGGCGCTCACCCCACTGCTCCCGGTCTTTCTGAGCTACGTGCTGAGCTTCGTCTATCTGGGCATCTACTGGAACAACCACCACCACATGCTCCAGACGGTCCACCGCGTGAGCGGCGGCATCCTGTGGGCGAATCTGCATCTGCTGTTCTGGCTGTCGCTGGTGCCGTTTGCCACCGGCTGGATGGGCGAGAACGAGCTCGCCACTGGCCCGACGGCGCTCTACGGCATCGTGCTGCTCATGGCGGCGATCTCGTACTACATCCTGCAGCGCGCCATCATCGATGCCCACGGCCACGACTCGGTGCTGGCGCGGGCGCTGGGGCGCGACGTGAAGGGGAGGGTCTCGCCGCTGCTGTACGTCGCGGGGATCCTGGCGGCGTTCGTCCTGCCATGGCTCGCGGCAGCGCTCTACGTGCTCGTCGCCGTCATCTGGCTGGTGCCCGATCGTCGAATCGAGCGCGCGCTGGTCGACGGCGCGACGACGGGTCGCTGAGACGGCGGACCTTCGCGGGAAACGGAGCAGGTCGAGTGTGGTACCGGTACGGGGATTCGAACCCCGGTCCCCTGGCTGAGAACCAGGTGTCCTGACCCCTAGACGATACCGGCACGGGGGAGCTTTGACGGCAGGGCCGTCGTGGCAGGCGAGAACCTGCAAATGGTACGCGATCCCCCGCGGTTCCGCAAAGCGGGCCGGCGATGCGCTGCCGAGAAGCCTCTAGCTCCGCGGTTCGCGCGAGCCGTCGCGATAGCCGTCTTCGTAGCCCTGGCGGAAGCCGTCGCGATAGTTGCGGCGGTAGGCGCCCTTCGAACCGTAGTCCGCGAAGTAGCCGGCGTCGCCATCGCGGTAGGTGCCCTCGCGCGTTGCGTCGTAGCGATCGCGGCCGTGGCCGTCATCAAACCCGCGACGGTAGCCGTCGGCCTGGCCGCGCGCGTAGGCCGGGTCGGGCGCCGGGCCGCGTGGCGCCCAGTGCTGCCGCGGAGCCGGTGCCACGCGGGCGTCCCGCTCGCTCGTGAAGCCGGCGCGATAGCCGTCCTCGTAGCCGCGCTGCACCTCGCCCCGCGCGCTGCGTCGCGGCTCGGGAAGCATGCCGCGCCGGGGGTCGCGCCGCGCGCCACTGAGCGACCCGCGATCCGAGGGCCGATCCGACGGGCGACCCAACCGCCGGCCTGGAGAACGACGCCCCGAACCATCCGGCTCGGCCATCGGCTCGCGGCCCCGCCGGGCGTCCCGCACACCTTCGCGGAAGCCGCGCTCGTAGGCCTCGTCGTAGGGCGCTACGCGGCGCGCCTCCGGCGCCAGCCGCTCTGGCTGGGCGGATGCGGGTCTTCCGCCGGACAGAACCGGCAGGAGCAGCGCGGCGGCGAGGGTGAGCAGCAGTCGCATGACGAGGCCGATGCCCTCGTATTGTGCAAGCGGCAGGCCACGGAAGGGAACTCCGATCGGGCCTGATCCCGCGCTATCCTCGCCGGACGCCATCCGTATGGGACGCACCCTCCGCACCATCGACGCCCACGTGGGAGGACAGGTCCTTCGCCTTGTGATCGACGGCCTGCCGACGCCCGCCGGCAGCTCAGCCAGCCGCAAACAGCAGTGGATGCTCGATCACGCCGACCCGCTGCTGGCCGCCCTCGTCCATGAGCCGCGGGGTCACGAGGGCGTGACGGCCGGGTATTTCACCGTCACGGACGTCCCCGGTACCCACGCCGGTGTGCTCTTCCGGCACGGAGACGGCTACGCGGAGGTGTGCGGGCACGGCCTGATCGGGGCGGTGACCATCGGCATCGAGCACGGGCTGCTCTTCGATCGCGATGCGGAGGGCGGCGCGTCCCGCACGATCGCGCTCGAGACCACGGCCGGTCGCGTGGTCGCCCGGGCGCGCATGGCGTCGACGGGCCGCGTGGCCTCGGTGGCGGTCACGTTGCCGCCGGCACTCGTCGTCAATCCCGCGGTCGTGTGCCACGTGCCAGACAGGCCAGGCCGGCCTGGACGACCCGTGAGGGCCGACATCGCCTGGTGCGGCGGCGCCTACGTGATCGTCGACGCGGAGGCGGCCGGGCTCGTGCTGGACGTCTCGGGCGTGGCCGGGATCCGGCAGGCGGGCCGCCTGATTGCCGAGGGGCTCGCCGGGTCGCCGCTGCTCACGCATCCGGTTGATGGCGCGCGTCCGGGCGTCGAGGCCGTGGTGTTCACCGGACCGCCGCGAGGGGACGACGCCCATCTGATGAGCGCGACGGTGTATCCCGACGGCGCGGTCGATCGCTCGCCGGGCGGAGGCGCCACGGCCGCCGTGCTGGCGGTGCTCGATGCGATGGGGCTGGTGCTCGACGATGCGCCGTTCGTGCACGAGAGCCTGACGGGCTCGCGCTTCACGGCACGCGTGGCGGGTCGGCTGGAGGTCGGCGAGCTTCCGGCGATCGCGCCCGAGATCGAAGGCTCGGCCTGGATCACCGGCGAGCACACGTTCCACATCGACGATGCGGACCCGTTCCCCGAGGGCTTTCGTCTATAGACCGAGCTGCGTGCGGGCCATCCGGTCCAGCAGCACCGGCAGTCGCTCGCCGTCGAGACAGAAGCCGTCCTCCGCGCCGGTCCACGAGAGCTTGAAGCTCCGCGAGAGGGCGGAGACCCAGATCTGCCGGACGGGCGCGTTGGGACTCACGACGAACTTCGCGGGCTTCGGCTCCTCGAAGATCACCTGCAGCACGCTGTTCTGCAGCTCCACCTCGAACTCCTCGGTGTCGGCGAGCGGCAGCAGCGCCTTCTGCGCGGCCTCGATGGCGAGGTCCGCCTGCACGGCGAACTCCTGGTCGGTCAGTTCGGGCATGGGGCTGGCTATTCCTTCGAGGCGATGTAGGACTTGCGCGCGCGTGCGGTGAAGCCCGGCTTCTTCAGGCGCAGCTCCAGCTTGTGCTCCTTGCCGTCGAGCACAGCGGGCGAGAAGCCGAGCGTGTACTGGCTGTGCAGCTCCTGCGCCACGCGCGAGAACGTGGGGCCGAGGTCGTCCGTCTTCTTCAGCTCGAAGTAGCCGCCGCCGGTTTCGTCGGCGAGCTTCTTCAGCCCGCGGTCCGGCTGCGTCCGCACGCGCTGCCGTCCGTTGAAGAACTCGGCCTCGAGGCCGATGGCGTAGACCATCACTTCATCCGCGGTCGCGCGCTTCAGCACGTCGCCGAGGCCGCGACGGCTCGACGTGTCGTCGCCGTCGGTGAAGACGAGTACGACCTTGCGCCCCGTCACGGGCTCGAGCGCCGCCATGCTTTCCCAGATCGCGTCGTAGAGTCGCGTGGGGTTGCCGAACTGCAGGTCCCGCAGCGCGCCGATCAGGTCGTCGCGGTCGTTCGTGAATGCGCCGCTGAACTGGATCTTGTCGTTGAAGGCGCCGACCTGTCCCTTGTCGGCGGGCAGCATCCGCATCAGGAACTGCTCCGTGGCGCGATTCAGCAGGTCGAGATTCGCGGTCATGCTCGCGCTGGTATCCAGCATCACGACGACGGTGAAAGGCGTGACCTCGCTCTGGAAGAACGAGATGTCCTGCGGCTTGCCGTTGTCGAGCAGCGTGAAGTCCGCCTGCTCGAGCCCGGGGACCAGGCGCCGCTCCGCGTCGGTCACGGTGGCAATCACGGGCACGACGCGCGTGCCCACCCGGAAGGTGGTGGGTTCCTGCGCGCGGCCTGTTGTACCGAGTGCGGCGCTGCCCAGTGCGGCGGTCAGTAACGTGACGGTCGTGACGACACGCAACACGGTGGTCATAGCCCTGAGCTTAGCAAGCGCCGTTCCGGGCTCCTAACCGCCCGCGCCCGTGGCTTTTGGAGTATTTTCAACGGGCCATGTCCCCTTCCGGCGTCACGCTGACGGTTTCCCGAGGTATCAGAATGGGTCGATCGTCTCTTGCCGCGGTGCTGCTGACCACCGGATTGTCCGGTCTGGCCGCGGCGTCGGCCTTCGCACAGACGCCAGCGCCGGCACCCGTGCAGACCGCCGCACCGTCCGCGCGCCGCCTCGTCGTCACCGTGCTGGATACGCAGGGGCTCCCGATTACCGGCGCCCGCGTCACCGCCGTGCTGAAAGCCGCCAATCTCGACCGGTCTGCCACCGCCGCTTCGGAGCAGGTGGTGCTCGCGGATTTGCCCGCGGGGAGCTACACGGTGCGCGTCACGGCGGCCGGGTTCGAAACCCAGGAGCTGACGGCGGACCTGACCTCCGAGACCGAGCAGACGCTCAGCGTGAGCCTGAAGCTCGCCGGCATCACCGAGCAGCTCGTCGTGACCGCCACCCGGTCCGAGCAGCGCGTCGCGGACGTGCCGGCCAGCATCAGCGTGGTCAGCCAGGAGGACATCCTGCGCTCCGCCGCCGTCGTGGCCGACGACGTCCTGCGGCAGGTGCCCAGCTTCAGCCTGTTCCGTCGCACGAGCAGCATCGCGGCCAACCCGACGGCGCAGGGCGTCTCGCTTCGCGGCATCGGGCCGAGCGGCGTGAGCCGCACGCTCGTGCTGCTCGACGACGTCCCGTTCAACGACCCGTTCGGCGGCAACGTGTTCTGGACGCGCGTGCCGCTGATGAACGCCGAGCGGATCGAGGTGGTCGAAGGTCCCTCGTCGAGCCTGTACGGCAACTACGCGATGGGCGGCGTGATCAACATCGTGACGAACCGGCCGTCGCCGCGGACGCTGATCTTCAAGCCGCAGTACGGCAACCGCGCGACGCCGAAGATGGACCTCTTCGCGAGTGACGTCTGGGGCCGGCTGGGTGTGACCGTGGACGCGAGCACGCTGCAGACCGACGGCTACGTGATCGTGGCGCCCGAAGAGCGCGGCGCGATCGACAACGAGGCGAACGTCCGGTTTCAGAACCTCAGCAGCCGCGCCGACTACCGTCTGTCGGACCGCGTGAACCTGTTCTTCCGCGCCGGCTACTTCGACGAGAAGCGCGACAACGGCAAGATCGGCGAGCTGAACGACACCACATGGAGCACGGCGCAGGGTGGTGCCCGCGTACAGCTCCGCGAAGGGAGCACGATCCAGGCGCGCCTCTTCTACGACCACGAGAACTTTCACCAGAACACGTTCGCCGTGCTGGCGGCGAATCCGCCCCGCAGCGCGAGCAACCTCACGCTCGACAAGCTCGTGCCGTCGCGCGCCATCGGGTCGCTCGTCACGTGGTCGCGTGTGCTGACGCTCGGGGGCTACCCGCACGTCGTGACGGCGGGTACGGACTTCCGCCGGATCGTGGGCGACAGCGACGAGCGGACGTTCGCGCTGGCCACGGGGCTGAACCCGCTCATCCACCGTGTCGCCGGCGGCCGGCAGCGGTTCATGGGTCTCTTCGGTCAGGACATCGTGGAGCTGACCGAGAAGTGGCAACTGACGCTCTCGGCGCGCCTGGACTCGTGGCGCAACTACGACGCGCACAACCGCGAGACGACGCTCGCGACCGGCCTGCCGACGGCGGCCCATCGGGAATCGCTGCCGGACAAGTCCGATACCGCCGTCAGCCCGCGCGTGGCCGTGCTCTATCGTCTGCGCAGCAATGTCTCCGTGTGGTCCAGCCTGAGCCGCGCGTTCCGCGCCCCCACGCTCAAGGAGCTGTACAGCCCGTTCCGCGTCGGCCAGGTGCTGACGCTCTCGAACGAGAACCTCGGACCCGAACGGTTGACCGGCGGTGAAGTGGGCGTCAGCGCGGCGCCGAGCCAGCAGCTCACGGTTCGCGGCACCTGGTTCACCAACCGCGTCAGTGACGCGATCGCGAATGCGTCGGTGACCGCCAACGGCCTTACGCGCCAGGTCCGTCACGTGGGCAGCACGAATATCTCCGGCCTGCAACTTGACGGCTCCTTCCGTCTGGGCGCCCAGTGGAACGCGTCGGCGGCCTATCTGCTGAACATCGCGAAGGTGCACCGGGGTGTCGCGGACGCCGCGGGGCTGGACCTGACCGGCCGGTACCTGGCGCAGGTGCCGAAGCACCGGGCGTCGTTCGAGATCAACTACGTGAACCCGAAGCTGGCGATCATTTCGCTCGAACATCAGTTCGTCGGTCACCAGTTCGACGACGACCAGAACCTCGCGCGCATCCTGCCGGCGCTCGCGGACCGGAGCGTCGTCGGTCTGCCGGGGTTCCAGATGACGAACCTGACCGCGACGCGCGGCTTGAACCGGATGGCCAGCGTGTTCGTCGGCGTCCAGAATCTGTTCGGTTCCGAGTACTACGTCGGCACCAACCCGACGACCATCGGCACGCCGCGGTTGATCAACATGGGCATCCGACTCCAGGTCGGGCGCTAAGCATTCACAAGGGACCTCACCGCATGGCGCCATCCGTATTCATCGTCGCCCGCTTTCGCGCAAAGGACGGGCAGGCCGACGCGCTCCGGCAGACACTCTCGAAGCTCGTGCCGCCGACGCGGCGAGAACTGGGCTGCTATCAGTACGACCTGCTGCAGAGCCCGGAAGATCCGCGTGACCTCTGCATCTTCGAGCGCTGGCAGGACGAGCGGTCGCTGCAGCAGCACATCGAGGGCGCGGGCCTGCAGAAGACGCTGGGCGAGGCGCGGGAATTCATCGACGGCGCCCCGCAGGGTTCGCGCTACAGGATGGTGGTGTGATGACGCACGTGATTGGCGGCAGATGCCGCGCGGCCTTCTGCGCCGGACTGCTCGGGCTGGCACTACTCGGGCTGGCGCTGCCGGCCGTGGCCCAGCAGCCCGGCGATGTGGCCGCGAAGATGGGCGACCGCACGTTCACGGTGAAGGAGCTTGACGACGCCTGGAAGGCCGCCGACGCCAAGTCGAAGGCCGACGCCGATCAGGCCATCTACGACGGCCGGAAGGACGCCCTCGACCGGCTGGTGGCCGAGATGCTCGTCGCGCAGGCCGCGAAGACGCGCGGCGTCGACGCCGACGCCTACATGAAGGCGGAGGTCGCGAAGCGCGTGAAGCCCGTGACCGAGGCCGACATCAGTGCCTTCTTCAAATCGAACACCGACCAGATGCAGGGCCGTCCGCTCGCGGACGTGAGCGGGAGCATCCGCAGCTTCCTCGAGGAGCAGCGGGAGGAGGCGGCGCAGGTCGCGATCATCGCGGAGCTGCGGAAGGCGGCGGCGCCCGTGAAGGTGCAGCTCGACCCACCGCGCGTGGTGGTCAGCGTCGCGCCCCACGATCCGGCCCGGGGGCCGGCCACGGCGACGGTGACGCTGGTCGAGTTCTCCGACTACCAGTGCCCGTTCTGCTCGCGCGTGACGCCCACGCTGAAGCGGCTCCGCGATACGTACGGCGACAAGCTCCGGATCGTCTGGAAGGACTTCCCGCTCTACGACATCCATCCGCTGGCGCAGAAGGCAGCGGAGGCAGCGTGGTGCGCGGGCGACCAGGGCAAGTACTGGGAGTTCCACGACCGGCTGTTCGTGAACCAGGGCACGCTCGGCTCGGAGGGGCTCAAGCAGCACGCCATCGCGGTGGGCCTGGAGCCGAAGGGCTTCGCCACGTGCCTGGAATCGGGCCGCTACGCGGACCGTGTCAAGGAGGGTGCCGGGCTGGGCCGCGACCTCGGCGTGGACTCCACGCCGACGGCGTTCATCAACGGCCGCCGCCTCACCGGCGCGCACCCGTACGACGCGTTCGCCGAGATCATCGACGACGAGCTCCTGCGGATCGCCCGGTAACCCGGGCGCTCAACCTGCCGCTGCCGCGGCCTGTGCCAGCAGCGCGCGGGCACGGCGCATCCAGACCACCATCAGAAAGATCCCGACGACCGTGAGGCCGGTGTAGAGCCCGAGCCAGAGGCCCGAGTTCCCCCAGCCCCACCAGAAGCAGAGGGCGTAGCCGAGCGGCAGACCGAGAATCCAGTGCGCCACGACGTTGGCGAGCACCGGCGTCCGCGTGTCGCCGAGGCCCCGGAGCACGCCCGTGGCGATTGCCTGCACGCCGTCGAACCACTGGAACGGCGCGACAAGCCAGAGGAGCTGGACGCCGACCGCCACCACG
>JBIKWH010000285.1:0-3654 GCA_044356435.1 Vicinamibacterales bacterium | reverse complement strand
CTGGCGTTCATCGGGTGGGCCAGCCTGGCCCGCGTGATCCGCGGACTCGTGCTGACCATCCGCAAGAGCGAGTTCGTCACGGCCGCCGAGGCATTGGGCTACAGCCGCTTCCGCATCATCACGCGGCACATCCTGCCGAACACGATGAGCTATGTCATCGTGGCCGCCACGCTCTCCATCCCGAGCTACATCCTCGGCGAGGTCGTGCTCTCCTTCATCGGCGTCGGCGTGCAGGAGCCCAGCGCCTCGTGGGGCAACATGCTGAATCAGGCGCGGAGCATCCGCGCGCTGACGTCGTTCCCGTGGCTGCTCTATGTGCCGGGCGCGGCGATCTTCCTGACCGTCATGGCCTTCAACTTCCTCGGGGACGGCCTGAGAGACGCGCTGGACCCCCGACGCACGACGGGAGGCCGCGCATGAGCGACGCCCTGCTCCGCGTCGAGCATCTCGAGACGCACTTCGTGACCGACGGCGGCACGATCCGCGCCGTGGACGATGTGTCGCTGGACCTGCGGCCCGGGGAGACGCTCGCCGTCGTCGGCGAGTCGGGGAGCGGAAAGAGCGTGACGGCGCTCTCGCTGCTCCGCCTGGTTCCGCAGCCGCCCGGGCGGATAGCAGGCGGCCAGGTGTGGTTCCGCGGCCGGGATCTCCTGCGCCTCACCGAGCCGGAGATGCGCGCCGTGCGGGGACGGGAGATCTCGATGATCTTCCAGGAGCCGATGACGTCCCTGAATCCGGTCTTCACCTGCGGCGAGCAGATCGCCGAGACGCTGGTGCTGCACGAGCGCCTCTCGAGGCGCGCCGCTGCCGAACGCGCCGTGGAGATGCTGGCGATGGTCGGCATCCCCGCCCCGGCTCAACGCGCCGGTGAGTACCCGCACCAGTTGTCCGGCGGGATGCGCCAGCGCGTTATGGTCGCGATCGCGTTGGCCTGCCGACCGTCGATCCTGATCGCGGACGAGCCCACCACCGCCCTCGACGTCACGATCCAGGCGCAGATTCTGGAACTGATCGACCGCCTGAAGGCGGAGCTCGGCATGGCCGTCATCCTCATCACGCACGACCTCGGCATCGTGGCAGGCCACGCCGACCGCGTGGCGGTCATGTATGCGGGCCAGGTCGTCGAGAACGGCGACGTCGCCTCGGTGTTCCAGGCGCCCGCGCACCCCTACACCGCGGGCCTGCAGGCCTCGCTTCCACGCCTCGGCATCAAGCAGGACCGGCTGCGCGTCATTCCCGGGAACGTGCCGAATCCGCTGCGGTTCCCGGCTGGCTGCCGGTTCGGCCCCCGCTGCCCCGTCCGCACGGACGGCTGCGACGCGCCGCAGGCGCTTGTAATCCTGCCGGGCGACCGGTCCGCCCGGTGCCACCGCGCGCCGGAGTTTCTGGCCGGCGCGCTGGACCCGGCCGGGTCCGAGGTCCATCCATGAGCCTGCCGCTGCTGGAAGTCGACGGCCTGAAGAAGTACTTCCCGATCCGGAAGGGCCTCTTCTCGCGCACCGTCGGCCACGTGCGCGCCGTCGACGGCATCTCCTTCAGTGTGCAGCCGGGCGAGGTGCTGGGCCTGGTCGGCGAGAGCGGTTGCGGCAAGACGACGGCTGGCCGCGCGCTGCTGCGGCTCACCGAGCCCACGGCCGGCCGCATCCGGTTCAAGGGGCAGGACATCACGACGCTCTCGCGCCGCGAGATGCGGCCGCTCCGCCGGCAGATGCAGATCATCTTCCAGGATCCGTACTCGAGCCTGAATCCGCGGCAGACCGTGCGGACCATGCTGCGGGAGGTACTTGGCGTGCACGGCATCGCGCGCGGGCGCGCCGCCGACGACCGCATCGCGGAGCTGCTCTCCACGGTCGGCCTCTCGGCCACGCAGATGCACCGATACCCGCACGAGTTCTCCGGGGGGCAGCGGCAGCGGCTGGGGATCGCGCGGGCGCTGGCCGTCGAGCCGACGCTCATCGTGGCCGACGAACCGATCTCGGCGCTCGACGTCTCCATCCAGGCGCAGGTGATCAACCTGATGCGCGACCTGCAGCGCCGGATGTCGCTGACCTACGTGTTCATCACGCACAACCTCTCGGTCGTCGAACACATGAGCGACCGCGTGGCGGTGATGTATCTGGGACGGATCGTGGAGCAGGCCCCGAGCCGCGCGCTCTACGCCGCCCCTCGGCATCCGTACACGGCGGCGCTGCTCTCGGCGATCCCCGACCCGGTGCCGGGCCGGCACGCACGGCGGCTGGTCCTGACGGGCGATGTCCCCAGCCCGGCCAACCCTCCGTCGGGCTGCCACTTCCACCCCCGATGCCCGATGGCGCAGGCGCGCTGCGCGACCGACGAGCCCCTGCTGCGCGAGGTCGAGCCAGGACACTGGTCCGCGTGCCACATCGCGGAACAGACAGGCACACTGCTCGCCGGCCGCTAGGTTCTAGCGCTCCCCGTTGCCGAGCCGAGGCAGACCCGGCGCGCCGGTCTGCGCGATCCCGAACTCATCCCGCGGCAGGAGGTCGTGATTGAACCCGGCCAGCGCAGCCCGGTCGAACGAGGGATCGAACAGCATCCACCGCCCCTGCTCGCCGTTGGCCAGTGCGCTCTCCAGGTCGACACCGGCACCCTCGAAGTGCCGCAGGACATCGGGCCGCCGGAGGCCCTCGCGGAGCAGAGTGCGGTCCGCGGCGAACGGCCGGTCGCTGGCGATGCCGACATCGTCGGCCACCAGCACATAGGGAAACACCCGCAGGAGCGAGGCGAGGACGCGCGCCGTCGGCAGCCAGGTTGCCGCGAAGCCGCCGGGGTTCAGCCGCTGCCGGAGCAACTCGAAGTACTCGACGGAATAGAGCGCGCCCGCGTTCGGGCCGTTCGGCCGCAGGGCGTCGGCCGCGATGATGTCGAACCGGCTCTCCGTCCGAGCCAGGAACGCGCGACCGTCGGTCACGGTGTGGCGGATCCGTGGGTCGTGCAGGAGCCGCCGGAGCGCCTCATACGGCATCGCGTTGTTGAACCGGCGCAGCGCGTCCCGCTGGCCGGACATGATCTCGACGCTCTCGACGTGCTCCGTCTCTCCCCGCGCGCCCACGGCGAAGAGTGTGTCGCCCGATCCCAGGCCGATGACCGCGATCCGTCGGGGCGCCTCGTGCAGCAGTGCGGGGAGCAGACCGAGCAGCGTGTGCGTGCCGCCGTAGGGAAACACGCTCTGAGACAAGCCGTTGGCGAACACCTCTCCCAGCCAGGTCGTATCCGTCCGGAGCAGTGACACACCAGACGCCCGCTCTTCAATGACCAGCCCGTCTCCGGTGACACCGTGGAGGGCGGTCCAGAGCGCCGTCCCTGACGGCACGAGCCAGGCGACCGCCCCGGCCGCCGCGAGCCCCGGCAGCGCCAGACGCCGTATGCGCCGAGGCGGTTCCGCCAGACACCAGCCAGTCAGCAGGACCAGTGCGCCGGCACCCACCAGCACCCGGAGCACGCCGGCGACCCCGACGGTGTCCAGGAGCACCAGGCCGGTCAGGAGCGCACCGGCCACCGAGCCCGTGATGTTCGCCGCCTGCAGCCACCCGAGGCGACGGCCGACCGTCGCCGGGTCCCGTTGCACCGCCCCCTGCAGCAGCGTGAAGCTGGCCCCCATCAGCACCGACGGCAGGCCGAGCAGCCCGAGCG
>JBIKWH010000284.1:0-3660 GCA_044356435.1 Vicinamibacterales bacterium | reverse complement strand
GACAACACGCCGATCACGGGCGAGCTGATCACGCCGGTGGCCATCGAGAAGGGCAGCCGGTTCGCGATTCGCGAGGGCGGCCGCACGGTCGGCGCCGGCACCATCACCGAAATCATCGAATAGTCGAGCAGCAGGTAGTTAGGAAACACCGATGGCTATGTTCAGCGACAAGATCCGTATCCGCCTGAAGGCGTACGACTCCCGCATCCTCGACCAGTCGACCGGCGAGATCGTGGACACCGCGCGCCGTACGGGCGCCCGCCTGGCGGGTCCGATTCCGCTTCCCACGTCGATCAACAAGTGGACCGTGCTGCGGTCACCGCACGTCGACAAGAAGTCGCGGGAGCAGTTCGAGGTGCGGACCCACAAGCGCCTGATCGACATCTTCGAGCCGACGCCGCAGACGGTGGACGCGCTCATGAAGCTCGATCTGCCCGCGGGTGTGGACGTCGAGATCAAGGCCTTTGGCAAGGAGCACGGCAAATAGCGCCATCCGGCGCTATCAGCCAGAGCTGACTTATGGTCACAGGACTCATCGGTAGGAAAGTCGGGATGACGCAGGTGTTCGCTGCGGACGGCACCGTGTTGCCGACCACGGTGCTCAAGGCGGGTCCCTGTGTCGTCGTGCAGGCCAAGACGGTCGAGACCGACGGCTATGAAGCGGTGCAGATCGGGTTTGTCGACGACAAGCCCGTGAAGGCCAACAAGGCGGCGACCGGCCACTTCAAGAATGCCGGAGTGCCCCCGACGCGGGTCAGCGTTGAAGTGAAGGTGAAGGCGGGTGGTGAGCCGGCGAAGGCCGGTGATCAGCTCAACGTCTCCATGTTCGCGGATGGCGACCGGGTGGATGTCATCGGCACGAGCCGGGGCAAGGGCTTCCAGGGCGTGGTCCGGCGGCATCACTTCCGCGGCGGCCGCGCGACGCACGGCTCGATGTTTCACCGCGCCCCCGGCTCGATCGGCGCCTCGTCGTTTCCCTCCCGTGTCGTCAAGGGCATGCGGATGGGCGGCCACATGGGCGCGGACCGCGTGACGGTGCGCAATCTCAAGGTCATCCGCGTGGATGTCGAGAACAACCTCCTCCTGGTCGAGGGCTCTGTCCCGGGCGGCCCCGGCGGGTATCTGACGATTCGCAAGGCCATCGCGGCCAAGCCGATCCGGATCGCGCAGGAACCGCCGAAGAAGAAGGGCAAGAAGTAGCGCCATGACAGTTGATGTCGTCAATCAGCAGAACGTGAAGGTCGGCTCGCTCGACCTGCGGGACGACGTGTTCGGCGGGCGCGTGAAGACGGACTTGATTCACGAGTCGGTCGTCCACGCCAACGCCGCCGAGCGTCGGGGCACGCACGCCACCAAGACCCGCGGTCTCGTCAGCGGCACCGGCAAGAAGCCGTGGCGGCAGAAGGGCACCGGCCGCGCACAGGTCGGCGAGGCTCGGAACCCGCTGTGGCGCAAGGGCGGCACGGTCTTCGGACCTCAGCCCCGCAGCTACGATTACGCGCTTCCCCGCAAGGTGGAGAAGGGGGCGCTGAAGGCCGCGCTCACGCAGAAGCTCAAGGACGGTGCCGTCACCGTGGTTGACGCCCTCGCGGTGAGCGAGATCAAGACGAAGGCGGCCAGCGCGCTCCTGAAGGGCCTGGGTGTCGACGGCAAGGCGCTGCTCGTGGACGTGAAGCCCGAGGACAAGCTGACCCTCTCGGTTCGCAACATCGAGGGCGTCCGCATCCTGCCGAGCAACCGTGTCAGCGCGCGCGACGTCATGAACACGCGACGCGTGGTCCTGACCAAGGCCGCAATCGAAAAGCTTCAGGAAGTGCTCGGGTAGGGCGATGGTAAAACTCTCAAGCGTCATTCGGCGCCCCCTCATCACCGAGAAGACGACCGTCCTTCGTGAGCTGGACGGCCGGACCCTCGTGTTCGAAGTGGCCAGGAACGCCAACAAGATCGACATCAAGAAGGCTGTCGAGAAGCTCTTCGGGTCCAAGGTGGAAAGCGTGCGTACCGCGCTGACCCACGGCAAGGAGAAGCGGCAGGGCCGCTTTGCCGGCCGCCGTTCGGATTCGAAGAAGGCCTATGTCAGGCTCCGGGACGGCGAGAAGCTGCCCGAGTTCCTGCAGGGCGCCTAACCGGTCAGCCCAGGACGACGACCATGCCTATTCGTTCATTCAAGCCGACCTCGGCAGGTACACGGTTCAGAACCGTGCAGACCTTCGAGGAGATCACGACCAACGAGCCGTACCGTCCGCTGACGGAAAGCCTCCACCGGTCCGGCGGCCGCAACAACCGCGGCGAGCTGACGTCCTGGTGGCGCGGCGGCGGTCACCGCCGTCTCTACCGGGTCATCGACTTCAAGCGGGACAAGCGCGACATCCCGGCGAAGGTCTCGACGGTCGAGTACGACCCGAACCGGTCGTCGCGGATCGCGCTGCTGACCTACGCGGACGGCGAGAAGCGCTACATCCTCCAGCCGGTCGGGCTGAAGGTGGGCGACACGGTGGTGGCCGGCGCGAACGTCGACATCCTGCCGGGCAACTGCCTGCCGCTCGCGAACATCCCGCTGGGCACGCAGATTCACAACGTGGAACTGAAGCCGGGCAAGGGCGGCCAGATCGCCCGCAGCGCCGGCTCGTCCGTGCAGCTCGTGGCGCGCGACGGCGGCTACGCCTCGGTGAAGATGCCCTCCGGCGAGATTCGCAAGATTCTCGTGGAGTGCGTCGCGACCATCGGGCAGGTCGGCAACATCGAGCACGAGAACGTGTCGCTCGGCAAGGCGGGTCGCAGCCGCTGGATGGGCCGCCGGCCGCACAACCGCGGCGTCTCCATGAACCCGGTCGACCACCCGCTCGGCGGTGGTGAAGGCAAGACCTCAGGCGGCCGTCACCCGGTGACGCCGTGGGGCCAGCCGACCAAGGGCTTCAAGACCCGCCACAACAAGTCGACGGACAAGCTCATCGTCCGCCGACGCAACGCGAAATAACGGAGGCAGACGGTGTCTCGCTCTGTCTGGAAAGGCCCGTTCGTCGACGGGTATCTGCTCAAGAAGGCGGAAAAGTCCCGCGCTTCGGGTCGCAACGAGATCATCAAGATCTGGGCGCGCCGCTCGACCATCCTGCCGCAGTTCGTCGGCCTGACCTTCGGCGTCTACAACGGGCACAAGTTCCTGCCCGTTCTGGTCACCGAGAACATGGTCGGCCACAAGTTCGGCGAGTTCTCGCCCACGCGCACGTTCGCGGGCCACACGGCCTCGGGCGGCGACAAGTCGGCGGAGAGGAAGTGACATGAGCAAGCCCGCCCGGCCCCGCTCGCTGAAGGACAACGAGGCGCGCGCGATCCTGCGCTCGATCCGCATCTCGCCGCGCAAGCTCAACCTCGTCGCCGAGTCGATCCGCGGCAAGGCCGCGCAGACCGCGCTCGCCGAGCTGAGCTTCTCGAAGGTGCGCATCGCCGGCACCGTCAAGAAGGTGCTCGAGTCCGCGATCGCGAACGCCGAGAACAACCACCAGCTCGACGTCGACCGCCTGGTCGTCGCCGAGACCCATGTCGGCAAGTCGTTCCAGCTGAAGCGCTTCCACGCGCGCGGCCGCGGCCGTTCGGCATCGGTCACCAAGCCCTTCGCCCACCTGACGGTCGTCGTGCGCGAGCGCGACGAGAAGAAGGCCG
>JBIKWH010000282.1:0-3678 GCA_044356435.1 Vicinamibacterales bacterium | reverse complement strand
GAGGTCGTACCCCTCGCGCTGATGCCGGCTCTGGTTCGCGAAGGCGTAGGTGCGGATCGCGATCGCCAGCGCCTGGTGGGCGGCTTCCGCAGCCTTCGGTTCGCCCTCGCCGGCGAGCACGCGCGCCACGTACAGCTCCAGAGGCACGGTGACGACGCGCCGGTCCGGACCCGTGCCCACGCGCACCGTCCGGCCGCCGCTCACCGACTCGAGGTCCGCGTCCGTCGGCTCCGCGGCCTGACGCCCCGCCACGGGCAGGACGAGGAGCGCGAGCAGAACCGCCACGCCGCCGGCGATGACACGCGACGGCGAGGCGCCCTGCGTCACAGCTTGCGTTTGCAGCCCGGGCGGCACCGGCACTGAATGATGCGGTCGCCGTCGGTGTGATAGTCGTAGGTCAGCTCTTCACCGGCCTTGATGTTGCGCCCCGCGCGAATCCACACGGTGCGGCCGATGACCTGGCTGTAGGCGTTCGGTTTGCACGCGTGATTGAGGAACCGCGCGACATTGCCCTCGACGTTGCCGTCGCGGACCCAGCGGCGATTCACGGTGAAGCACCAGATGCAGCCCTGCTTGAGGTACTTCGTCTCGCGCTTGTAGCTTTCCTTGTGGTCGATCAACTCGCCGGCGTAATCGATGATCCGGCGATTCTTGTTGATGTCTTCCCTGGCAAATACGCCGAACCCATGCACTTTGGACTTGCGGCGGACAATCTTCGGCAATACGACGGGGCGGCTCATTGTCAGCAAGGATAACAAAGCATAATGATTCATGGCAGCACGCGGCATCACTGTGGGACATGTCGCGCGGGCGTGGGGCCGGATTCTGACAGGCCACCAGCCCAACCTCTCGGTCGAGATCACCAAGGAGTGCCCGCTGACCTGCCCTGGCTGCTACGCCTATGGCGACGAGCACCTCGGCGGCGATGTCACGCTGCGCGGCCTCTCTGACTTCAAGGGTGACGAGCTCGTTCAGCGCTTCCAGGCGCTCGTGGAGGCGCACAACCCGCTCCACCTCTCGATCATCGGCGGCGAGCCGCTGGTCCGCTTCCGCGAACTCGACCGGATCCTCCCCTGGCTCGCCGAGCGGGGCATCTACACCCAGTTGGTGACAAGCGCTGTGCGGCCGATTCCCACGGCCTGGGCCGGCTTGCCCCGGCTGCAGATCGTGGTCTCCATCGACGGCCTGCCACCGGAACACGACGAACGCCGCAAACCGGCGACCTACGAGCGCATCCTCAAGCACATCGAGGGGCACCAGATCACGGTGCACTGCACCGTGACCCGGCAGCAGGCGCGCCGCGCCGGCTATCTCGACGAGTTCCTCCGGTTCTGGGACGCCAACGCCAGCACGCGACTGATCTGGTTCAGCCTCTACACGCCCCAGAAGGGGGAGATCTCGATGGAGCGGCTGACGAAGGACGACCGGACGCGCGTGATTGCCGAGCTGCGCACGCTCCGCACGCGGTATCCGAAGCTGCAGGTCCTCGACGGCATGCTGAACGTCTTCACCACGCCGCCGACCTCGCCGGACGCGTGCATCTTCGCGCGGACCACGCACTGTGTGTCGTCGGACTTCACCACCATCGTGACGCCCTGCCAGTTCGGCGGCAATCCGGACTGCCAGAACTGCGGCTGCATCGCGTCGGCGGGACTCGAGGCCATCGGACGCCATCGCATCAAGGGCGTGATCCCCCTGCACCAGATCTTCCACGGGTCCATCGCCATCGGGCGGACCGTGGCGCGACTCCGGCGCCAGGGAACACCCATCGCACCCGTGGGACCGCGGCCGTCATCGACGGCCGCCTGAGGCGCGCTCCTCCGGCGCCATCTGTTATTCTCGACCCATGCAGCGAGCACTCGTCGCAATCGGCCTGGGTCTGTCTCTGCTCACGATGGGCTTTGTTGCGCCCGCGGCCGGGCAACATCGCCGCAGTATCTGGGAGGGCGCCTATACGGACGCCCAGGCTGACCGCGGCTTCGCGCTCTACAAGAGCAAGTGCACGACGTGCCACGGCCCGGCGCTCGGCGGCGCCATTGACGGCGGTCCTCCACTCCGCGGGAAAGAGTTCTTCGTCCGCTGGAGCGGCACGGCGCTCAGCGACATGGTCGATCAGATCGCGGAGCTGATGCCGGCCGAGAACCCCAATACGCTGAAGCGCCAGGAGTACGTGGACATCATCACGTTCTTCTTCCGGTCCAACGGCGTGCCGGCCGGTACGAAGGACCTGACAGCCGACGACGGCACGCTCTCGACCTGGGAGTTCACCGAGAAGCCCTGAGCCCTGCCGCCCGGACCGGGCGGCTCGCGGCTAGATGCCCGACAGCACGCCCGTGCTGTCGCCGAGCCGGCCGGTGCGCACGCCGGCCTTGACCAGCAGTCCCAGCAACAGGTTCGTCATCGGCTCCGGCCCGGCCACATCGCCGCGCACGTGGCGATTGCCGTCGAGCGCGCCGTTTGCGCCGCCGACGACCACCAGGGGCAGGTCGAGCGCGCGATGCCGGCTCGAGTCGCTGAGGCCCGCACCGTAGAGGAACACCGCCCGGTCCAGCAGCGTGGCGTCGCCATCCGGCGTCGCGCGCAGCCGCTCACAGAACTGCGCGAAGAGCGCCACGTGTGTCCGATTGATCGCGGCCAGGGCCGCCAGGCTCTCGGCGTCTCCTCCGTGATGCGACAGCTCGTGGTGCGTGACTGTGCCCGTGTCCAGCGCGTAGGCACGGGCACTGGCTTCGGGCGCGAACATGAAGGTGGCCACGCGCGTCAGGTCCGCGCGGTAGGCGAGATACAGCAGGTCGAGCATCTGCCGTGCGTGCGCCGCGGCATCGGCCTGCGGCTCGATGTCCTGAGGGGCCGTCTCATCCGGAACCGTGGCGAACCGGCGCACCGGTGCCGGCGTCGTCTCGACCTGCCGGATCGCCTGGAGGTAGTCGTCGACGGCGGTGCGGTCCTGCGTGCCCAGCCTCCGCTCAAGCGCACGCAACTGCGTCACGACGCCGTCCAGGATGCTCTGGTCGCCGCCCCTTGCGGCCTCGTCGCCCGCACCGAACAGCCGCGCGAACACGGCCCGCGGCTCCCACGCCATCGCGTTCGGAAGGTCAGGCCCCCGCCAGGAGATGGTCCGCATGGCGGACTCCGCCGTGTGCGCCCGGGGGAGCGGTCCGTCCGGCACGTCGGCCAGCAGTTCCAGCGACGCCACCGCGGTGTGACGACCCAGGTCGCGCGCCGCCACCTGGTCCGCGGTGGTCGCGCCGCGCAACTGCCCGGTGTCCGTGGTGATGAGCGGCATGCCCGAGAGCCAGGCGGCGGAAGCCCGGGCGTGCGGGCCGATGTCGTCCGCGCGCTGTGCCGAGGGCTGGCTGAGCCCCGACACCACCGTGACCTGACTCCGCAACGGCGCCAGAGACGCCAGGACTCCGTCGAGTGCGGGACAGGTGCCGACGGCAGCGCTGCGCCAGGCGTCCATCGCCATGCCGTTCGGGACGTAGAAGAAGCCGAGCCGCGCCGGCTCGACGACCGGCGCCGCAGTGAGTGCAGGGGCCATGGCGTCCAGCCACGGCAGCGCGATCGACGCGCCAGCGCCGCGCAGGAACGTCCGTCGCGCCAATGCACACCTGGTGACGATGCCGGCCATGGATCCCCCGTGGGTCTTCGGACGACCCCTGAGGTAATCGGCCGGCC
>JBIKWH010000281.1:0-3689 GCA_044356435.1 Vicinamibacterales bacterium | reverse complement strand
GGAGATTCCAGCCATCGACCATCACGAACAGCAGCACCTTGAACGGCAGCGAGATCATCGCCGGCGGAAGCTGCATCATGCCCATCGAGAGCAGCGTCGTGGAGACGACCAGGTCGATGAGCAGGAACGGGACGAACAGGAAGAAGCCCATCTGGAAGCCGGTCTTCAGTTCGGAGATCACGTAGGCCGGGACGACGACCGTCATCGGCAGGTCCTGGCGCGAGCGAGGCATCGGCGCCTTGCTCATCTCGACGAAGAGCTCCAGATCCGCGTCCCGCGTCTGCTTCAGCATGAACGCCTTGAGCGGCGGCGTGCCGGCCGTCAGCGCCTGCGTGGCCGAGATCTTTCCGTTCATCGCGGGCTCGAACGCCAGCCGGTTGATCTCCGTGCCGACCGGCGCCATGACGAACATCGTCAGAAAGAGCGCGAGTCCCAGCAGAATCTGGTTCGACGGCATCTCCTGGGTGCCGAGCGCCTGCCGGAGGAAGTGAAAGACGATGACGATGCGCGTGAACGCCGTCATCGTGACGAGTACGGCCGGCAGAAACGAGATGAGCGTCAGCAGCAGGACGATCTGCAGCGGCGCCGACACGGCGCCGATCCCGTCCAGCTGCACGTTCAGGCCGTTCATGCGCCTCCTGCCTGTCCCGCGTGCGGGGCCTGTCCCGGATCCGGCGCCTGTCCCGCTTGCATCGCAAGTGCCTGGTCGAACGCGTCGCCGCGACCGAGCTCGGTCACGAGCGACACCGCCGCGGGCGTCACACCGAGCAGCAGGCGACGCCCCTCGACGCCGACAATGACCAGCGTCCGCCGCTCCCCGAGCGAGAGCGCGGTTTCCACGCGCAGTGGGCCCGTGGTGCGCCGTGCCGCCACCCCGCGGCGCAGCAGCCACAGGACGGCGGCCAGCAGCGCGATGACAACAGCCAGCGCGAGTAGCCCGCGGAGATCACTCACAGAATCTCTCCGCGCGGCGCAGGCAGCACTTCCGTGACCCGGATGGACGTGTGGTCGTCCACGACCAGCACCTCTCCGGTGGCGACGGGGATGCCGTTGATGAGCAGCGTCATCTCCGCGCCGGCCGGCTGGTCGATCTTCAGGATCTCGCCGGGCCGGATGCCGAGGCAGTCGCGCACGAGGATCGTCCGCGTGCCGAGCACCACTTCGACCTGGCACGGGACGTCACCCACCGCCGCGAACGGCGAGCCGTTAGAACTGGACGACGAATTCGGAGAAGAGGACATCGGTGATGTGCATTCCCTTGATGGCCATCGCCTTCCGGGCGCGGATCGCGATCTCCTTCTTGAGCGCCACCTTTCCTTCCGGCGTGACAAGTTCCTCGGCGTTCTTCTGCGCCAGGAACTCGAGCACCGCGGAGCGGACACGGGCCTTCGCGACTTCGTTCTCCTCGACTTCCTTGGCGTGCTCTTCGGCAATCAGGAGCTTGAGGGTCAACCGCAGGAAACGCGTGGCGTCCTGGTCCGCGAGGTTGACGACGAACGGATCGAGCGCGACGACACCCTGCGGTTCGTCCTCGGCCGGGGCGGACTCGCCCTCACCGTCTTCTCCGTGACCGGCGTCTTCGTCGCCCTCGTCGCCGTGTCCGGCCTTGGCTTCCTTCGCCTCGGCCGGCGTGCCGCGCAGGAACCACCAGGCGCCGCCGCCGGCGGCGGCGAGCAGCACGACAACGCCGCCAATGATCAGCGGCAGCGAGGATTTCTTCTTGGCCGCCCCCGCGGCATCAGGCTTGGGTTGGTCGCTCATGGCTGTGCCAGTCCTCCGACATCAGCAAGAGCAAGGGAGGTGCCCGGCGTTCCAGGTGCAGAATCCGTGGAATCCGGCGCGAAACGTGCCAGGTGGCACAGGATCCGCGGACGGCCGGTCGGCACGCGGCCGGCTGGCCGTCCATCAGATACGTCTTCGGCGGGTCAGACCAGCAGGTCGAACCCGTCCTCGGCCTGCCGCTCCCGGCGCGGCCGTCCGTTCCGGCCCTGCGAGGCCGACTGTTCCTGCCGGCCGTCGTCATGGGACGCGCGTTCTCCGTCGGGTTCCACCCGAAGCCGGGTCAACGAGAGTCCCTGCTCACCGAGGCTCTGCCTCACGGCGGGTTCCTGCGCCTCGATCCACTCGCGGACCGCCGGCAACGACGCCTTGACCGACGCGTCCACCTGGCCCCGGTCGAGGCGAACGACGATCGTCACCTCTCCCAGGAACTCGGGCTTCAGCCGGACCACCGCTTCGCCGATGCCGCCGCGCAGCTGCGTCCGCAGGCTCTGCACGATCTGGCTGGTCACCTCGCCACCCAGCTCGGGCGTCAGCCGTGTCGGGACAGGCTGCGGCTCGGCCGCTGTGCCCGACTGACCTGCCGGGGCCGGGGCCCCAGGTACCGCGGCGTGCGGACCCACGGACATCTGCCGTGTGACCGCTGACTCGCCACGAGTGCCGTCACGCGCGTCATCGGTACCCGCGCCGTCAGCATCGCTCCCGGCGTCGAATGACGTGGGGCCGGGGCCGGAGACGGTCCCGTCGAGTGTTGCCCCGCCCGTTGACGCCTCCGGCGTCCGCGCATCCGTGCGCTCCGGGCTCGGGTGATTCGCCGTCGGACTCAGACCACGGAGCGCCGTCGCGGCCGCCGACGGCATCGGTCCCGCCACCACGGCGGCATCCTGCCGCCGCGGTGCGTCTCCGTCGGGTAGACCGGACGGCTCGTCCGCACCGCTCACTGCCGATGCAGAGCCCGCAGCGGGCCCCACCTGGGGCGCTGTCGGGCGTATGGCCGGAGCGGTGGCCGCGGCACGCCCCGCCAGATCCGAGGGCTCCCCGTGCGACGGCGCATCAGCCCGCTCCGTCGCAGCGGCTGACCCGGGATCCTCGACGGCGCGTGGCGCCGTGGGCGTCTGTACGCCGCCGGACGGCGCGGCGGCGTCTTCTCCGGCCTCGCCAGCCGGTTCCACCAGGCCGGACTCGACCGCCTGACCGGTGTGGGGCGTCCTGCCCTGGACTCCGGGCGCTGTCTCAACCAGCATCTGGAGCCCTGCGGACCTCGCGTCGTCCAGCGTCACGGCCGCGGGTGGCGCGAGCGAGAGGTCGGGCGGCAGCGCCGGAACGATGGAGTCTGGCGCCATGATTTCGGCCGCCTGGTCGTCGCCCTCCGTGCCGGCCGGCGTCCGCACGACGGCATCGAACGTCAGACCGTCGTCCATCCTGAACATGCGCGCGCGATGCGCGGGCGCGGCGACGCCCGGCGTCTGCGGGACGTCCTGTCCCAGCAGCGCGAGGATCACAGCGGGCGTGACGCCGGCTTCCGTGACACTGCCTTCCGTGACGGTGCCGGCGGCCGACGCCGCGTCGGTCCCCGGGGAGCCCTGCTCCGACGCGGCCGCCACGACCGCGTCGAAGAACCCGGCGAAGGACGCGCCGCCTCCGGCGGCCACACCTTCGGCCGGACCGGACGTCCCGGTGGGAGTCGGCACCCCGAGGATGCCGCCGAGGGTCATCATGATCAGCGCTTGAGAGCGAGCGTATCGACGAGCATCTCGTCGGACACGGTGATCACCTTCGAGTTCGCCTGATAGCCGCGCTGCGCGAGGATCATCTGGGTGAACTCCTGGGCGATGTCGACGTTGGACTGCTCGAGCGCCGACCCGATGAGCGTGCCGCGCCCACCGACGCCGGCGATCCCGACGTTGGCG
>JBIKWH010000280.1:0-3690 GCA_044356435.1 Vicinamibacterales bacterium | reverse complement strand
CGCTCCGGATCGCGCGCAGCAGACCGACCATCTCGACCGCCGCCAGCGCCGCCTCGTGACCCTTGTTGTCGGGGCCGGGCCTGGAGCGCGCGAGGGCCTGCTCGTCCGTCAGGGTCGTCAGTACGCCGAATGTGACCGGGACCCCCGTCGCCGCGGCCGCCTCCGCAATGCCATGCGACGCGGCCTCCGCGATGTACTCGAAGTGCATCGTGTCGCCCTTGATGAGACAGCCCAGGCAGACAACCGCGTCGAACCGGCCCGACGCGGCGAGCGTACGCGCCACGAGCGGGATCTCGAAGGCGCCCGGCACACGCACCACCGTGACCCGGTCGTCAGAGACGCCGGCACCGGCCAGCGTGGCCAACGCGCCGGCGAGCAGTCCATCTGTGACGTCGGGATTGAAACGGGCGACGACGACCGCGTAGCGGCCGGTCGCGTCGTGCTGAGGTCCGGCGATCCCGGCAGGTGCGGTCATCGGTTGGAGGCTGCCGGCGTCACCGGAGCCTGGCTACTTGCCCGTGAAGGTCGCCTGGCGCTTCTCGAGGAAGGCGCTGGTGCCTTCGCGCATATCGGCGGTCGACGAAACCACGCCGAAGAGCGACGCCTCGAGGTCCGTGCCTGCCTCGAGCGGCAGCTCCACGCCACGGTTCACTGCCGCGAGAATGTACTCAAGCGACCGCGGTGGCTTGACCGCAAGCTCTGCCGCCAGCGCCCGCGCGGCCGTCATCAGTTCGGCGGCCGGCACGACGCGGTTGACGAGGCCGAGGGCCATGGCTTCGTCGGCCTTGACCATCCGGCCGGTCAGCAGGAGATCCAGCGCCACGCCCTTGCCGACGAGCCGAGGGAGACGCTGCGTGCCGGCGTATCCGGGAATCAGTCCGAGGTTCACTTCCGGCTGGCCGAAGCGGGCCGAGTCCGCCGCAAGGCGGAGCGTGCATGCCATGGCCAGTTCGCATCCCCCGCCGAGCGCGAAGCCGTTCACGGCCGCGATGACCGGCTTGCCGAGATGCTCGATCTGGGCGAAGGCCGCCTGCCCCGCCAGCGCGGTCGCCTGCGCGCTCGCACCCGTCTGGGCGGCGAGCTCGCTGATATCGGCACCTGCAACAAACGACTTCTCGCCCGCGCCGGTCAGGATGACCACGCGGACGGTGTCGTCCGTCTTGAGCTCGGCGAAGGCGCGACCCAACTCGGCGATCGTGACCGCGTTCAGCGCGTTGAGGACCTTCGGTCGGTTGACGGTGACGACGGCAATGGCGCCGTCGCGTTCGAGGAGGAGGTTGTCAAAAGCCATCAGCGTGTACGGGGGACGAGTATACCCCACGCCGTCAGGGCACCCGCCCCGAGCACGCCGCCCGCGGTGTCGGCGTACCAGTCGAGCAGTTCGCGCGTCCGCATCGGGACGAAGCCCTGGTGGAGTTCATCGGTAATGCCGTAGCCCGACGTCAGCGCGACGGCGGCGAGCGCCGCGCCGAGCGTGACCCGGCGGCCTACCCCGCCGGCCGTGGCCCGGGTCGCCAGCGCACCCAGCAGCGCATAACCGAACAGGTGCAGCACCTTGTCGTCGATGCCACCAGGCGACGGCGGAGACGAGAGGGACTGCACGTAGAAGATCCCCGCCATGTACGCGCCCACCGGCAGCCAGAGGCCGGCCATGCGCGGCCAGGACATCGCCGACGCACCCGGGCGAGCCCCCGGCGCGCCGATCACAGGGGCAGGAACCGCAGCACCCAGCCGAGCGCCAGGCCCGCCAGCAGGAAGCCGGCGAACATCCGCGCACCCGTCCGGATCTGCGCGGCAGGTTCGTCCGCCGCCAGCGCGCCGAAGACCACGGAGACGACGCCGGCAAACAGCACGAGGAGTCCTGCGTGGCTGGCCATACGGCTACTTCCGCCCTTCGGCGATGTCGAACGCGTCGAGCACGACCAGCATGTTCAGCAGACCCGCCACGAGCAGGAAGGTGTTGCCGTACTCGTAGGTCACCTCGACGACGCGGCCACCGCCGAGACCCAGTGCGGCCGTGCCGACGTAGAGCAGGCCGATTCCGAGATCGGCACAGGCCTCGAGTGCCACAAGCGGCTGCGACAGGTCGAACGAGAAGATCTGTCCGTCGAGCCAGAGGCCGGCCGCGAACATCAGCGGCAGCGTGACGAGGAACACCAGCCCAGTACCGACGCGGCCGAGCAGCAGATGCCCCGCGCCGGGCACGGCCCACGCCGCCACGCACACGGCGAGCGGCGGCAACGAGGAGCGGGACGGCCCAGACGGCGCGGGCGCAGGCGGCACGGTTCGCAAGTGTAGCCCGGCTACTGGAGCGAGACGCGGAGCGGGCCGAATGCGCCCTCGTAGCGCGCCCGGAACTCACCCGCCGTGTAGGCGTGGGTCGTGCCACCCAGATGCTCGAGGGCATAGGTGGCGGCCACGCTGCCGATCCGTGCCGCGTCGGCGCAGCTCAGGCCGACGGCCATCCCCTTCATCAGACCGCCGCGGAACGCATCGCCGACGCCCGTCGGATCCACGATCCGGTGCGGCGCCACCGCGGCCACCTCGGCGCGCGCGCCGTCCTCGTAGATCCAGGACCCGTGCTCGCCCCTGGTCACGACTAGGACCTCAGCCTGCGCGAGCACCGCCGCTTCGTCCAGGCCCGTCTTCTGGCGGATCAGCTCGAACTCATAGTCGTTGCAGATCACGACGCGAGCGCCGTCGATGCCGGCCTTCAGCTCGTCGCCGCTCATCCGCGCGCATTGCTGCCCCGGGTCGAAGATGAACGGGATGCCCAGCGTCCGGCACTCTTCCGCGTACTGCACCATCGCGCCGGGGTCGTTGGGCGAAATGATCACGAGGCCGCAGTCCGTCACCGTCCTGAACGAGAGCTCGCCCGCGTTGGCCATCGCCCCGGTGTAGAACGACGCGATCTGGTTGTTCTCGGTGTCCGTGCTGCAGAAGAACGACGCGGTGAACTTGTCCGGCACCTGCAGGACCAGCGACGTGTCGACGCGCGCCGCCTCAAGCCACGCCCGGTAGTCGCCGAAATCCTGCCCCGCCGTGGCCATCAGGTACGGTGTCTCGCCGAGCAGCGCCAGCGTGTAGGCGATGTTCGGCGCACAGCCCCCGCGGCGCTTGTCCATCGAGTCCACGAGGAAGCTGAGACTCACCCGCTGCAGGTGCTCCGGCAGGAAGTGTTCCGTGAACTTCCCGGGAAACGACATCAGGTAGTCGAACGCGATCGAGCCGGTGACGATGAGCTTCATGAGAGGTACTTGTCCACGAGGGGCGCCAGGTTCCGGCGCGTGTCGGCGGGAATCGCCTGCGGCCGGGTAATGAGCGCGAACTTCAACGCCGTCGCGCACTCGCACGTGCGCTCGAACGGCAGACTGTCGACGGCGCCGGCGATAATCGCCTGCGCGGTCACCGCGTTCTGCCCCAGATTCGCGATGATCATCTCGACCGTGACCGAGTCGTGGTCCGGGTGCCAGCAGTCGTAGTCGGTCACGAGCGCGATCGTCGTGTAGCAGATCTCCGCTTCCCGGGCGAGCTTCGCTTCCTGCAGGTTGGTCATCCCGATGATGTCCATCCCCCAGCTCCGGTACAGATTCGACTCTGCCAGCGTCGAGAACTGCGGCCCTTCCATGCAGACGTAGGTGCCGCCCTTGTGGATGGTGGCGCCGGCCGCGACGCCGCTCTGATACGCCA
>JBIKWH010000020.1:0-12809 GCA_044356435.1 Vicinamibacterales bacterium | reverse complement strand
GGAGCCACAGTGTCAGTCGCCTCTGCACCGTCTGCCGTCGCGACAATCTCGTCGTCCTGCTCAGGCAATCGCGCGATCGACACGGCGCGGTCCTCGCCGTCGATGTCAATCAGACGGACACCCTGCGTGGCGCGGCCGATGGAGCGGATGTCCGCGGCCTTCATCCGCAGCGTCTTGCCTTGCTGCGTGATGAGCATCAGCTCGTCCGGCTCCGACACCTGCGCGATACCGATGACGACGCCGTTTCGATCCGACGTCTGGATGTTGATGGTTCCGAATCCACCTCGTGTCTGGATCCGGTACTCGTCGAGTTCAGTCCGCTTGCCGTAGCCCTGCTCCGTCACCGTGAGGATGCTGCCGCCTGGCGTCAGGACTTCCATCGCCACGACGGAGTCGCCATCGCGGAGCGCGATGCCGCGGACGCCCGCGGCGTTTCGGCCCATGGCGCGGACGTCGTCCTCCTCGAAACGGATGGCCATCCCGTTTCTGGTGCCGATGAAGATCTGGCTGCTCCCGTCAGACACCTGGACGGCCATCACGGCGTCGCCTTCGTCGACGTCGGCGGCGATGATGCCGGCCGCGCGCGGATTGCTGAACGCCGAGAGTTGCGTCTTCTTGATGACGCCCTGTCGCGTGCCGATCACGACGAAGCGATCTTCCGGGAACTCCTTCAGCGCGATCATCGCGGCGATCTTCTCGCCGGCTTCCATGGCCACGAGGTTCGCGATCGCCTTCCCGCGTCCGTCCGGACCCACGTCGGGAATCTCATGGACCTTCAGCCAGTACGCCCGGCCACGGTCCGAGAAGATCATGATGTAGGCGTGCGTGGAGGCCACGAACAGATGGCTGACGAAGTCCTCCTCGCGGGTCCGCATGCCGATGCGGCCCTTTCCGCCGCGCCGCTGGCTCCGGTAGCTGGTCAGCGCCGTACGCTTGATGTAGCCGGTGTGGCTGACGGTGATCGCCATGTCCTCATCGGCGATCAGATCCTCAATCCGGAAATCGCCCTCGGCGGCGAGAATCTCCGTGCGACGCGGATCCGCGTAGCGTTCACGGACCTCCTTGAGCTCCTGGATGATGATCTCCATGAGCAGGCGGTCGCTGGAGAGGATCGCCTTGAGCCGGCTGATGGTCTGCAGCACCTCGGCGAGCTCGTCGAGAATCTTCTGGCGCTCGAGGCCCGTGAGCCGCTGGAGCTGCATGTCCAGGATGGCCTGCGACTGGATCTGCGACAGACCGAACTGCCGCATCAGCCCGTCGCGCGCTTCTGCCGGACTCTTGGCTGACCGGATCAGCGTGATCACGGCGTCCAGTGCGTCGAGGGCGATCTTCAGACCCTCAAGAATGTGCCCGCGCGCCTCGGCCTTCCGGAGCTGGAACTCGGTCCGCCGGCGGACGACTTCGCGGCGGAACTCGATGAACGTGTCGATCAGCTCGACGAGTGTCAGAACCTTCGGCCGGCCACCGACGATGGCCAGCAGGATGATGCCGAACGTGCCCTGGAGCGCCGTCTGCTTGTAGAGGTTGTTGAGGATGACCTCGCCGACTTCGCCGCGCTTCAGGTCGACGACGATCCGCATGCCGTCTCGGTCGGATTCATCCCGGATGTCCGAGATGCCCTCGAGCGTCTTCTCGCGTACCAGTTCGGCGATGCGCTCGATGAGCCGGGCCTTGTTGACCTGGTACGGGATCTCGGAGATGACGATGGAGGTCCGGTCGCCCTTCTTGTTGAGCTCGATCTCCGCCTTGGCGCGCATCGTCACCATGCCGCGGCCGGTCAGATAGGCCTGCTGGATCCCCGCGCGGCCGACGATGTAGCCGCCCGTCGGGAAATCGGGTCCGGGGATCAGTTCGAGCAGCTTGCGCCGCTTCTCGTCGGCGGTCGGCGTCGTGCCGTCGAGGCCGGCCTCGATCGTCCAGATGACGCCGTCGATCACCTCGCCCATGTTGTGGGGCGGGATATTCGTCGCCATGCCGACGGCGATGCCGGTGGAACCGTTGACGAGGAGATTCGGGAACGGCGCGGGAAGGACCGTCGGCTCTTCCGTGGTCTCGTCGTAGTTCGGGACAAAGTCGACGGTCTCCTGGTCGAGATCCGTCATCATCTGATCACCGAGCGACTCGAGCCGGGCTTCCGTGTATCGCATCGCGGCCGGAGGGTCGCCGTCGACGGAGCCGAAGTTTCCCTGCCCGTCGACCAGCGGCGAGCGCATGTTGAAGTCCTGCGACAGGCGGACGAGCGTGTCGTAGATCGACGCGTCGCCGTGGGGGTGATAGTTGCCCATCACCTCGCCGACGATCTTGGCGCACTTGCGGTAGCCGCGATTGGACGCCAGGCCCATCGACTTCATGCCGTAAAGCACCCGGCGATGGGCGGGCTTGAGCCCGTCGCGAACGTCCGGCAGCGCTCGTCCAATGATCACGCTCATCGCGTAATCCATGTACGAACGCTTCATCTCGTCTTCGATGTTGACCTGGGTCCGAGTCGGACTCGGAGTCGGGGGCAGGGGCGGAGTCGGGCTGTGCATCGCTCTGTGCTGAAGGCCTAGACGTCGAGGTTCCGGACGTCGAGCGCGTTGTCCTCGATGAACTTGCGGCGTGGCTCAACCTGATCGCCCATCAGTGTGGTGAACATCTGGTCGGCCTCTGCGTGGTCTTCCGCGCGCACCTGGAGCAGCGTCCGATTCTCCGGGTCCATCGTGGTGTTCCAGAGGGTGTCCGGATTCATCTCACCCAGACCCTTGTAGCGGTTGACTGCGACGCCCTTGCGTCCGGCCTCGAGGAAGTACTCGACGAACATGTCGAGGTCGTCCAACACAACCGGTCCGTCTTTCCTGGCGGCAGCAGTCGTCGGCGCGACCGGCTCGTCCGGCGTCGCTTCGACGGGTGCCTCAGGCTCTTCATCTACTTGTGCCGTCGCGCTCGAGACCGTGACAGGGAACTTCACCTGCCGGACATCGCGCGCCGCAGCCTGAAGTGTGCGGTACTCGCTGGACGCCACGAAGGCCTGGCCCATCTGGAGGCGGCGCGGATAGCCGAGCGAGCGGTCCTCAATCTGGAGCATGAACGCGTTGTGTTCCTCATCGCGGATCACGCTGACCGTGCGAACCGCGGTATTGAGCGGTGCCGCGAGGGCTTCAAGGGCCTCGACGTCCTCGAAGAACGCCTTGTCCTTCGGCTGTGCGTCGAGCAAGGCGGTCACAACATCGGATTCATGACCGCGGCGGGTGACGCCCTGCAGGAGTTTCTGAAAGGAGATTGTCTTCTGCAGAAGTGTTTCAAGAGCTTCTGGTGGAAGAATCGTCCCGTCAGCCTGGGAGACGATGCGAGACTCGACGGACCGCCTGATCAGGAACAGCTCGAGGCCGCGTTCATCCTTGATGTAGGTTTCCGCCCGACCACGTTTCGCGCGGAAGAGCGGGGGCTGCGCGATGTAGATGTGCCCCTTGTCGACCAGTTGCGGCATCTGCCGGTAGAAGAACGTCAAGAGCAGCGTCCGGATGTGCGAGCCATCGACGTCGGCGTCGGTCATGATGATGACGCGGTGATACCGGAGCTTGCTGAGGTCGAAGTCCTCGGTGCCGATGCCGCAGCCGAGCGCCGCGATCATCGTCTTGATTTCGTCGCTGCCCAGCATCTTGTCGAAGCGGGCCTTCTCGACGTTCAGGATCTTGCCCTTGATCGGGAGAATGGCCTGGAATTTCCGGTCTCGACCTTGTTTGGCCGACCCGCCTGCGGATTCACCCTCAACGATGTAGATCTCGCAGGCCGCGGGGTCGCGCTCCTGACAGTCCGCCAGCTTGCCCGGCAGACTGCTGCCGTCCAGCGCACCTTTGCGGCGCACCAGGTCGCGAGCCTTCCGCGCCGCTTCGCGCGCTCGCGCGGCATCGGCCGCTTTGCTGATGACACGCTTGGCGACGGCCGGTGTTTCCTCAAGGAACTGCGACAACTTGTCGTTGACGATCGCCTCGACGATGCCCTTGACCTCGGTGTTGCCGAGCTTCGTCTTGGTCTGTCCTTCGAACTGCGGCTGCGGGATCTTGACGCTGATGACCGCGGTCAGACCTTCGCGGATGTCGTCTCCGCCGATGTTGCTGTCCTTCAGGTCTTTGACGAGATTGTTCTTGGCCGCGTAGGCGTTGATGGTACGCGTCAGTGCGGCGCGGAAACCGGAGAGGTGTGTGCCGCCTTCATGGGTGTTGATGTTGTTCGCGAAGGAGAACACCAGCTCGGTGTAGCCGTCGTGCCACTGCAAAGCGATCTCTGCGTCGATGCCATCCTTCACGCCTTTCATGAAGATGGCTTTGTCGTTGACCAGCGTCTTGTTCTTGTTGAGATGCTCGACAAACGACACGATGCCGCCGTCGTACTGGAACCGGTGATTCTTGCCGTCGCGCTCGTCGTCCAGGGTGATGAGGATGCCTGCGTTCAGGAATGCGAGTTCGCGCAACCTCTGGGCGAGGACGTCGAAGCTATATTCGGTGATCTCGAAGATGGTGGAATCCGGCAGAAACGTCACACTCGTGCCGCGTCGCTGGGTGGTTCCTGTGATGACCAGATCGGCGAGCGGCTTGCCGCGTTCGAACGAGATCTGGTGAACCTGTCCGTTTCGCCAGATCTCGAGGTCGAGACGTTCCGACAGCGCATTGACAACCGAGACGCCCACCCCGTGCAGCCCGCCGGAGACCTTGTAGCTGTCGTTGTCGAACTTGCCGCCGGCGTGCAGGACCGTGAGCACGACCTCGGCTGCGGACTTACCGCTTTCGTGCCGGTCGACGGGGATTCCACGCCCGTTGTCGACCACCGTGATCGAGTTGTCGACGTGAATCGTGACGTTCACTTCAGAGGCGTGTCCAGCCAGAGCCTCGTCAATTGAGTTGTCAACGATCTCGTACACCAGGTGGTGAAGGCCGAGTGGTCCGGTGGAGCCGATGTACATGGCCGGCCGCTTCCGGACAGCTTCCAGACCTTCGAGAACCTTGATTTTGTCAGCGCCGTAGTCGTCCTGACCTTGGGCTGGTCGTGCGGTGTGTTCTTGTGACGGCAACTGCTGATCGGCGTCGTTCACGTGATGTCCTAGATACGCATCGGCATGATGACGTACGTGTAGTTGTACCCATCGGCGGCGACGGGTCTCATGACGGCCTGGCTCACTTCGTCCTTGAGCGCGAGAGACACGACATCGGTCTCAACCACGTTCAGGAAGTCCAGGACGTACTGCGCGTTGAAGGAGATGGTGAGCGGACTGCCGGTGTAGTCGACGACGATCTGCTCACGGGCTTCACCGAACTCGGAACTGCTTGACGTGACGTCAACGGATCCTTTGTTCACTTCAAACTTGACCGCGCGTGAACGTTCGTTCGACAGAAGAGCCACGCGCTTGACGGCGTTCGTGAGGCGGTCGCGGTCGAACTCGAGAATCTTGTCGTTACCCTTCGGGATCACTCGCTCGTACGCCGGGAACTGCCCGTCAATCATCCGTGAAACGAGCGTGCGCCCACCCAGCTCGAAGAAGAGATGGTTCTCACCGGATTCGAAAGACACATCACCGTCGATCTCGGAGAGCAGCTTGCCGAGTTCGGTCATCGTCTTCTTCGGGAGGATGACGCCGGATTCGGCTTTAAGACCGGTTTGGGCGGTGACTTCGACGTGGGCAAGCCGATGCCCGTCGGTTGCGACGAGCGTGAGAGAGTCTGGCTTCAGGATGAACTTCGCACCGTTTAGGAAGTAGCGCGTGTCTTCTCCGGTGATCGCAAATTGTGTCTTCGCGACCATCTGCTTCAAGCCCGCATGCGGAAGTGTGGCTATTTGTTTGCGCGGCGGTGCTGGAAGTGCCGGAAAGTCGTCCTTCGGCAGGGTTTGAATCTTGGAATCGAAGCGGTCCGCAGAGACGCGTACGGAACCTTTTTCTTCAACGATGCGGATGTCAGTGTCCGGTAGCGCGCGAACAATTTCGTAGAGCTTCTTCGCAGGGACGGTGAGTGTGCCGGGTTTCGAGACGACGCCGTCGCACTTGCTGCTCAATGCGACTTCGAGATCGGTTGCAAGCAGGCGCAACTCGGACGCGCTGGCCTCGAACAGAACGTTGGCGAGGATCGGGATGGTGTTCTTGCGTTCAACGATCCCCTGGAAGAGCTGAAGTTCTCGGAGGAGATCGGTTTTCCTGACCACCAGTTCCATGGGGGCACCACCAAGTCGCGCGGGCGAGGCGCGACGCCGCTGATCGTTGAAGAACTTAAGAAGAAAGTAGAGAGGGAATTATATAGAAGATAAAGGCCTGATTGAAAGAGGGAAGTTCTCCCGGAAGCCCTTTCTTTGCAATATTTTAGCGTGTTGAAAACCGAAGGAAGCGTTGAGGAAAACCAGGGGCGGTTTGTGGATGCGGCTGGCTGCCGTCGTTGGTGGGCGGTCGAGATAGGAAAAGTGTGAAAGCTGTGGAAACTAGCGGAAGGATTCGAGAAATCCGGTGATCAGGGTGTTGAAATCCGGATCAGTCTTTCGGAGTTCTTCGATCTTCTTCACGGAGTGAATGACGGTGGAGTGATGCTTTCCGCCGAAGCTACGCCCGATTTCCGGGAGCGACGCGGCGGTGAGTGCCTTAGAGAGATACATTGCGACCTGTCTTGGCAGCGCGACGGATTTTGCGTTGTTTCGCGATTTCAGATCACCTGTCTTCAGCTGGTAGTGCTCGGTCACGAAGCGCTGAATGCTGTCGATCGAAACGACGGCGTCGGCCTGCTCGGACGATCCACGGAGTACATGGCGAGCCAGGTCGAGGGAGAGCATCTGACCCGTAAGGGATGCGTAGGCGACCAGCTTGATAAGGGAACCCTCGAGCTCGCGGATGTTGGACTTGATGCGGCCGGCGATAAACATGGCCACATCATTCGGCAGCGGCACGGACTCGGAGTCGGCTTTCCGCTTCAGGATGGCAACCCGGGTCTCGAGGTCGGCGGGTTGGATGTCGGTTGTCAGTCCCCATTCGAATCGCGACCGAAGGCGCTCTTCGAGGGCAGGAATCTCGTTCGGTGGCCGGTCGCTACTGAGGACGATCTGCTTCTGCGCGTCGTAGAGGGCGTTGAACGTGTGGAAGAACTCCGTCTGTGTGCCCTCCTTGCCCGACACGAACTGGATGTCGTCTACGAGCAGCACGTCGACGGAGCGATAGCGTTCCCTGAAGTCAAGGATCCGTTCGTACCGCAGCGCATTAATCATCTCGTTCATGAACCGTTCCGACGAGATGTAGGTGAGCCGGAGACCCCGGCCATTGCGCAACACGTGATGCCCGATGGCATGCATCAGGTGTGTCTTTCCAAGGCCGACGCCGCCGTAGATGAAGAGCGGGTTGTAGGACCGGGATGGTGACTCAGCCACGGCTCTGGCTGCGGCGTGGGCAAACTGGTTCGACGGTCCGACGATGAACGTGTCGAACGTATAGCGCGGGTTGAGGCCGGATCCTTCCGCGCCGGGTGTCACGGAGACGGGTTCTGACTCCTCGATGACGTCAGTGCTCAGTGGCTCCGCGCGCTCTGCCTGGGTGAGCTGGGCCTCGGTCAGAAACGAGATCGCGGCGTCGGTGCGGCCCACATCCTGGAGCGCTTCGAGCAGCACGGCTGAGTAGTGCTTCGTGAGCCAGTCTTTCACTAGAGCGTCGGGAACCCGGACCGTGACGACCGTGCCCGTGTCCGACACGAAGACTGTTGGTTTGAACCAGGTGTAGAAGCTGTGCCGGTTGACCTTGGTCTCGATTCTGGCGAGGATCGCGTCCCAAACCGTGGCATTCACGTGCTGTTTTCCTCAGGAAAAATCGATTTTCACAGATTTTTCCACACATGTGGAAAACTTGGGTGGGAAACCAAAAACGCGGGCGGCCCGCCGCTGGTCAAGGTTGCCTAGCAACCGGCGCTGAAGATACCACATCCCACCGATTGACACCCCTCTGCCGAGACACCTAGGATAGGGGTTTCCTCGGCAGTCATTGAGGCCGGGCATAGGTGACTCATGAAGGGTAAGAGAACGTATCAGCCAAATACGCGGCGCCGCGCTAAGGCGCACGGCTTCCGCGTCAGAATGGCCACGAAGAACGGCCGGATCGTACTTGCGCGCCGTCGGGCCAAAGGCCGGAAGCGGCTGACGGTTTCGGACGAAGGCTAGACGCCGGGCGAGGTACCGGTCCGAATGCGCGGTGCGGGCCGGCTTCGCCGTCGAGCGGAGTTCGAGCAGGTTTATTCGGGCGGTACCCGGGTTCACGGTCGCTTCATGACCGTGATCTCGATAAAGACCACAGCGGCGTACGCCAGAGTCGGCATAGCGGCGTCCCGGAAGGCCGGGAACGCCGTCGTCAGGAATCGGCTCAAGAGGGTGGCGCGTGAGTTGTTCAGATTGAACAACCCCTCTTGCGGCATCGACATCGTGATCGTGCCGAAAGCACAGATGGCGCGCGCCCCTTTTGATCGCCTGGAAGCCGAGTTCCGGCGTGGCGTGACGCCGCATGGTTCACAACAACCCACCAAACCCAGCGGCCCGCGCGGCAATCGCCCTGCTCAGGGCGTATAAGCTCCTGATCTCTCCCTTTTTCAGCGGCAGTTGCCGGTTCTATCCGTCCTGCTCAGACTACGCGCGCGAAGCAATTGAGACGCACGGTGTGGGCCGCGGATTCCTATTGGCCGCGCGGCGACTTGCGCGGTGTCACCCCCTGGGGAGCCACGGATATGACCCCGTGGAGCCCGCGTCCCGGACTCATTCTTAGCACCTATGGAACGTCGAACGCTCCTCGCCGTACTCCTCGCCTTTGTCGTCCTGTACGTCTATCAGACGTACGTGGCGCCGCCGTCGCCTCCAGCCGCCCGGCAGACGGCCGAGGCTCCAGAGGGTAAGCCCGCACCGCTGGCCGCCGCGGCTACAGCTGTCGACACGCTTCCTGACACCACGACCGGCGTGACAGCCGAAGAAGAGACCGTTCTCGAGAACGATTCCGTGAAGGCTGTTTTCACGAATCGCGGTGGGCGTCTTAAGAGCTGGATCCTGAAGGGCTACACCGATCATGCGGGTGCGCCCGTTGATCTGGTCGCGCGCGACCTTCCCGCTGGGCAACCGCAGCCGCTGGCGCTTGAAACCGACGACGCCACCGTGACGCGCGTCCTTAATCAGGCGTTCTATAGCAGCCAGATCGACCGCTCGGCCAATCGCGTCGTGTTCTCGATGGCAGATGCCTCGGGTCTGAGCGTGCGTAAGGAGTTTCAGCTCGAGCCAGCCAACTTTCTGCTTCTGGCCACGGTCGCTGTCGAGCGCTCGGGTACCAGGATCCCGGCTGGCCTCGTCTGGGGGCCTGGCCCTGGTGACCTCGGCGCCACTACTGGCGGCGGGTTCTTCTCCAAGGATGTCTCGCGCGCACCAGAGGCATTGGTTCACGCCGGGACTGATGTGGAGCGCCTGACGTATGCCGACGTGACCGAGGCGACGACTGCCCGCGACGGCGTGTTCCGCATCGCCGGCATCGACGACCACTACTTCATCGCCGCGGCCGTCGGGTCCGGCCAGGGGAAGGTCACGTTCACGGGCTTCTCGCATGCGGTGCCTGGCACCGATGATCGGCAGCGCCAGTTACTGACGATGCAGCTGCGGCCCCAGGACCCGACGAAGGCCGTAAAGCTCTACGTCGGCCCCAAGGCGTTCGACATCATGAAGGCGGTCGACCCCGAGTTCGTCCGCGCAATCAACTGGGGCTTCTGGTCGTGGCTGGCTGTCCCCTTTCTGGGCGTCCTGAAGTGGATCTACGGTTACTGCGGGAACTGGGGCTGGGCCATCATTCTGCTGACGGTGTTGATGAACATCGTCATCTTCCCGCTGCGGCACAAGACCGCCGTCTCCATGCGCAAGCTGCAGGAGATTCAGCCGCAGATGAAGGCGATTCAGGACCGCTACGCCGGATTGAAGGCCACGGACCCGGCGCGCCAGAAGATGAACACCGAGATCATGGCGCTCTACAAAGAGAAGGGCGCCAATCCAGTCAGCGGCTGCCTCCCGACAGTGCTGACGTTCCCACTGCTCTTTGCGTTCTACGCGCTGCTCTCCGAAGCGATCGAGCTGCGCAACGCACCGTTCGCGTTGTGGATTCGCGATCTGTCGGTGCACGACCCGTATTTCGTCACGCCAGCGCTGATGGGCGCGTCGATGTTGTGGCAGCAGTGGCTGACGCCCGCGACGGGCGACCCGGTCCAGCGCAGAATGATGATGTTCATGCCGGTCCTGTTTGTCGGCATGTTTCTGACGCTGCCGAGCGGTCTGGCGATTTACTACTTCGTGAATACGATCTGGGGCATCGGGCAGCAGTACTTCACCAACTGGCTGCTCGGACCGCCCGTCGTGCAGGCACCCCGTCCCGCGGCCGAGCGGCGGGTCAAGTCGGCCGGATCTGGCCGGTCGGAAGGCGTGGAGCGCAAATCGTGACACTACCAGCTGAGTTGAGCGGTGAGATCGTCTCGTTCGTCCAGTCCGTCGTCAGTGCGATGGGCCTGGATCTGAAGGCCGCGTCGAACGTCGATGACGAGGGTCTGAAGATCAACCTGGAGGGTGAGGACGGCGGCGTCTTGATCCGTCGCAGCGGCGAGGGACTCCAGGCGTTGCAGCATCTGCTTGCGACGGCGTTCCGTCGCCAATTGGGCGAGGATTTCCGTGTGGTCGTTGACTGCATGGGCTTCCGTCAGGAGAAGGACGCCGAGCTGAAGCAGATGGCCCGCTTCACGGCGGAGAAGGCGGTGACGACGGGTGCGGCCCAGGAGCTGGGTCCGCTGAATCCGTACGAGCGCCGGCTCGTGCATCTGACGGTCGCGGAGATTCATGGCGCCTCGTCGGAGAGCATCGGCGACGCTTTTCTCAAGACGGTGATCATCTCGGCGCGCAGTTAGCGCCACTCCCGCCTCGCGGGACAGAGCTGTGTTTTCGACGACGGACACCATCGTGGCCGTGGCGACGCCGAGAGGTCGTGGCGCCATTGGTATGGTGCGTCTGAGCGGTGCCGCGAGCGCCGGCATCGCTGCCCGTATCACCACGCGGACCCATCCGTTCACGCCGAGGGTCTCGACGCTCTGTCGCATCAAGGGTCTTGACGAGGTCCTCCTCACGTTCTTTCAGGGGCCCGCGTCCTTTACGGGTGAGGACGTCGTTGAGATCTCGGCGCACGGGAGCCCCGTGATTCTCGACGCGCTGGTTTCCTCAGCGGTCGAGCACGGCGCTCGGCATGCGCGACCTGGCGAATTCACACTGCGCGCCGTGCTGAATGGCCGGATGGATCTCGTGCAGGCCGAGGCCGTGTCGGATCTCATTCAGGCGGGGACGCGCCTTCAGGCGGCGACCGCGTTCGATCAGCTCGACGGCACGCTCACAACGCGTGTCCAGTCGATCGAGCAACGCCTTTTCGAACTCCAGGCACTCCTAGAGGCTTCGCTGGACTTTCCCGACGAGGGCTACCGGTTCATCGAGACCGCTGCCGCCGAGGATCAGCTTTCTTCCCTGGTCGCCGACGTCGGTCGTCTTCTCGGTGACGGCCGCGCTGGCCGCGTGATTCGCGACGGCGCGCGTGTCGTGCTGGCCGGGCGTCGCAATGTTGGCAAATCCACGCTCTTCAATCGGCTTGTCGGGTTCGACCGCGCCATCGTGTCGGAGGTCGAGGGCACAACCCGAGACATGGTGACCGAGGAGGTCGACATCGACGGCCTGCTCGTGCGGCTCGTCGATACGGCCGGGCTGGGCGAGGCCGGGGATGCGGTCGAGGCGGAGGGAATGGTGCGCGCGCGGGCGGCGGTGGCCGCGGCTGATCTGACCGTGGTGGTGCTGGACGGCACGAAGGCACCGGGTCGCGATGAGCTGGCCGTGGTCGACGCGATAGACCCGGCCCGGCGTGTCGTGGTGGTCAACAAGAGTGACCTCGGGCCGCCAAGTGCGGAGACGGCGCCGGTGGAGTTCTCGATCTCTGCGATGGATGGTTCTGGCGTGGATGCGCTGCGCGCGGCGATCGTGGCGCGGCTGCGTGGAGAGGAGACCTCTGGTGAGGTTCCGGCGGTTTCGAATGCGCGGCACATCGCGCTGCTCGGAGAAGCGTCGGAGGCGCTGATGCGCGCCCGGGCGGCGTGCGAAGCGCGGACACCGGAGGAGTTCGTTCTGACAGAGCTGGCTGCGGCGTCCGCGGCACTGCAGGAGATCACGGGTGTGCGTGCGCCCGATGCGCTGCTGGCCGAGATCTTTTCGCGGTTCTGCATCGGTAAGTGATGCGGACTGATGTGCTGATCGTCGGAGGAGGCCACGCTGGCATCGAGGCCGCATGGGCCGCAGCGAAGCTTGGCTGCGATGTTTTGCTATGTTCGGCCGAGGATGGTCGTATTGGTCATATGCCATGCAACCCAGCGGTTGGCGGCACGGCCAAGGGGCATCTTGTTCGTGAGATTGATGCGCTCGGTGGTCTGATTGGTTATATAACAGATTTATCAGGGATTCAGTTCAAGGTTCTCAATCGCGGTCGTGGGCCGGCCGTCTGGTCACCACGGGCGCAGGTGGACAAGGACCGCTACGAGGAGAACGCCAGGGCGGTACTGAAAGCGCAACCGGCGATCCAGTGGCTTCGCGCGCGCGTCGAAGCGCTTGATGTCGTAGCCGGTCGAGTCCGTGGGGTTCGTCTCGAGAGTGGGGAGCGCGTTGAGTGCAAGGCGGTTGTTGTGTCCGCAGGCACGTTCCTCAACGGGCTGATTCACATTGGTCCTGAACAGCGGCCGGCCGGCCGCATCGGCGAAGCGCCGTCAATTGGGTTGGCGGAG
>JBIKWH010000279.1:0-3694 GCA_044356435.1 Vicinamibacterales bacterium | reverse complement strand
CTTCGGGTCCTCGAACGTCGCGGAGTGCTGGATCGTGTCGCGGTCCACCCACTGCCAGCGTTCGGTGACCTTCACCTCGTCCGACGCGAAGTCGCCGGAGACCGAGAAGCGCACGCGATCGTTGATGTTGGTCACCTCCACGACAAGCGTGGTGCCCTCCCAGCGCCCGCGGGAACTGCCCATCCACATCTTCACGCCGGCGTCCGGCTGGCGCCGGCCGTCGAGCGGGATGTAGCGGAACTCGTGCTGGGCCTCGTAGAGCACCAGCACGGCGCCCGTCGTCTGCACGATCTGGAACGGGTTGACCGAGTAGTAGTTGATGCGCGGCACACCGTCGGGCCAGCCGCGGTTGCGGCTGTCGACCTGGGCCTGATTCGGCGTCAGATGCTCCAGGCGCACTTCATCGCGACGCGTGCGCGCCCACGGCAGATACGGAATCTTGCCGTCCGGCGGATCGACGACGATCCCGGGCGACACATTGGCCGTGCCCATCATGCCCGGCATCGGCTCCATGTTCGTGCCGGCGCCGCCGCCACCGCCGATCGCCTGATAGATACCAGCAATGTCCGGCTGACCGTCCTTCAATCTCGCGGGCGTCCACTTCGCCGGCGCCGTCTGCACGGCGGCCCGCGCTGCGGGAGGCGTCTGCGCCGCAACCGGAGACTGCGCCGCGACGGCGAGCACCGCGCCGCCCATCGCAGCGGCACACAGCCAGACCGCGCGCGTCACTTGAGGGGGCTCTCGCGGAAGAGCGGCACCGTCATGCCCTTGGTGCGGTCCTCGAACGTGTAGCAGAGAAAGTCGAGGATCTGAGCGTTCGGCTCGATGCGGCGGTAGAGCGGCATCTTGATCTTCCACGGCCGCGTGAACACCTTCGGGTCGGTGATCGTCGCTTCGTAGTTCAGGTGGTCCTTGTCGATGCGGGAGAACCGCTCCTCGACCTTCAGCGCGTCGCTGTGGAAGTTGCCCGCGCGGTCGAACCACGTCAGGTCGTTGAAGTTGGTGACGTCCACCACGAGCGCGCCGCCCTCGTAGCGCCCACGTGAATCGCCCAGGTAGAACTCAACGTCCTCCTGATGCTTCGTGCCGTCGGTATAGATGCGGCGCGTCATGTGCGCGTACTCGTACAGGATCGCCACCATGCCCGGCGTCTGCACGATCTGGAACGGGAACGGGAGATACGTCGCGCGGGGCACGCCCGAGTGGTGGCAGGCATTCTCGCCGTCCAGCTTCGCGCGGTTCGCGTGGTTCTCCTGGCGCTTCTTGATCGCCCAGTCCTGATAGGGGATCACGCCACCTTCGACCACCGACTGCCCTGCCGGCCCGTCGGGTCCGGCCGAGTGCGCCTCCAGGTTGACGTTGGCGGCGTTGACGGCCTGCCAGATGCCCTGGAGGTCCGGCATCGGCGCGGCGGCCCGGCGCGCCGGGGCGGCCTGCGCCGCTCCCGCCGCGCCCGACTGCGCCAATACCCGGAGCCCCGCGGCGGCACCCGCCGCCAGCACGACGGCGGCGCAGATGCGCAGCGCGCGGGTTGCGTGCGGTGTCACTTGCCGGGGCCTTCCGGACTCGGCGTCCCTTCAGCCGAACCGGCGCCGAAGACGCTACCGTCAGGCAGGGTCACCTTGTCGGCGTTCGCGACCTTGCGGCCGTCCTTCGCGAGGAACGCCGTCGCCGAGACCTTCATGCCGGTCGTCAGCGAGCTCTTGCGCCACCCGCGGCGGAACAGCGCGTTCGGCGGTCCGAACTCGAGCTGCCAGCGGTCCGTCTTGCCGGCGGCGTCCGGAACGTCCAGCGTGAGCCAGGCGTGCGGGTTGACCCACTCCATCAGCACCACGGTGCCGACGAGCGTCACCTTCTTCTCTGCGTCGAACTCCGCCGCGAATGCGTGATGCGCCTGCATCCGCACGGCCATCGTCGCAAGTCCCAGCGCGATGCACGCCGACAATACGATCCGTTTCATAGATCTCCCCCTCGAATGCGGTGGCCCGGGCCCAGGACGACGACGTCCCGCCGCCAGTCAAGCTCCCCGGAATGCGATGCACATCGTAACCGAGGGTCGAGTGAGGGAGCTAGTCCCGGACTTCCGGAAGTGGAACTACTGGTTCACCGTGAGTGCGCTAGGCTTCTTCACCGCCTGATTAGCGGCTGAGCTGCCTGGGAGGCCATGGTGCCCGGAGTCGTGCGTCGAATTGTGCTGGCAGCGCTGCTGCTGACCGCTCTCATCCTGACGGAAGACCTCGTCGCCGTCGGCGCGGCGGCCCGATCCACTCCGGAAGAGGTGCTCACCGCATTCGCGGCCGGCTTCAATGAACAGGACGCGGCGCGGGCCGCCGCCGCGTTCGGCACCGACGGGGAGCTCATGCTGCCCGAGGCACCGCCCGCGAAGGGCCGGGCCGGCATCGCCTCGACGCTGGACGAACAGTTCCGGGTCACGCGGGTCATCGATCTGCTCTCGGTCACGGTGACGCGGTCGGGCCGGCAGGCGGTGGCCAGCGGGCGGCTCACGATGTCGACGCGCACGCCCGTGCACGGAGCCGACGTCCGGGCGGGCAGCTACCTGGCGGCGCTGCGCCAGGTCGCGGGCGGATGGGAGATCACCCACCTGATGTTCACGCTGCCCCTCCGACCGGACTTCGTCGGCTGACACCGCACGGGCTCAGCCGGACTTCCTACCGGGTCACCGGGCGGGCGCAGGCGGCGCCGACTCTCCCGATGGATCGAGCCTGACGTGCAGCCCGTTCGACAGCGTGAAGGACTGCACGCTCCCGAGGCGCCGGCCGTCGCGCGCGGGGAAGGCGCGCACGATGATGCGGGCTCCCGGCTGGAGCATGGTCCGGCGGACGCCCCGGCGCAGCAGGCCATTGGGTGGTGCGAGCTCGAGCCCCCAGCGCTCCAGCGCGCCGGCAGGATCGCGCACGTCGATCCAGAGCATCGAGTGCGGGTTCACCCACTCGACGACCGCGATCGCGCCGTCGAGCGTGATGGGCCGCCGGGCGTCGAACTCCGCGGCGAAAGAATGATGGCCACGGGCTGGTGCGGCACCGGCGAGCAGCCAGAGCGCGGCCGCACAGACGCGCGCGACGGACGGACGCGCCACCGGCGCTACTGCCCGTAGAGCCGCTTCATCAGCGCCTTCTGGTCGGGATACCAGAACTCCAGATGGCAGCCCTCGCAGGCCTGGTCGAGATGTTCGGACGCGGCCTCGAGCGCCACGGCGTCCTTCCGTTCCACGATCTCCAGCACTTCGCGGCCGACGTTGCGCAGCACCTCGACCTTGGCCTGCCAGAGGACAGGGTCCTTCTGCAGCTTCGCCAGAATCTGCGCGGGCGACAGCTCCGGGGCGTCCGGGCCCGTGCTGTTGTTCTCGTCGCCCTTCGGGGCGAACGGACGCGGCACCTTGAGCAGGTGGCTCACCTCGGCCATTGCGACCGCACCCGTGCGGACCTTCTGCCAGTCCTCGTCGGTCTTCGGAGCCCACTCCTCCACGCCCTTCGCGGAAACGCGGGTGCCGACGGCCAGGAAGATGTTGTCGGAGAGCGGGTCGATCACGTCCCGCATGAGCTCCTTCACGGAGACGACGGGTGTCAGGTCGCCGCCCCAGTACGCCGACGCGGGTGGTTCAGGCGCTTTCGCCGGGGAACAGGCCAACGCGCCAACGAGGAGTCCGCCGAGAACGCCGCAGGAGATGAGCACC
>JBIKWH010000278.1:0-3695 GCA_044356435.1 Vicinamibacterales bacterium | reverse complement strand
CGCTGGAGCGGGCGGTGCTCGAGCGGGAGCGAGAGCAGGTCCTGCGTCGGCCAGACGTATCGCTGCCGTCGGGTGGCGAGTTTCTGTCGCTCTCGCAACGCGTGGATCGCGAGCGGGCGTCACTCGCCCTGCTCGAACGTCGTGCCCAGGAGCTGAACGAGGTCGAGGGATCTCCGGTGGGGCGCGCGGATGGCGCGGCGCTCGTCCGCCCGATGGTGCCGCCCCCAGCACGATGGCCGTGGGTGCTGGGGCTGCTGGCCGCCATAACCGCGGCGTGGGCCGCCCGGCCTCTGCTGCGGTCGATCGCCCGCACGGACCGCGGCGGCGAGGGCTGATGTCGGGCGGGCATCGCCCGCCTGAGGCTCTGGTCGTAGAATGCGGCCATGGCACCTCTCCCCCTCGACGAACGCGCCATCCGCGAACGCTTCGTGCGTGCGTCGGGACCCGGCGGACAGAACGTCAACAAAGTCGCGACGGCCGTGGAACTGCGCTTCGATGTCGCGGCGGCGGCGCTGCCGGCGGCCGTCAAGGCTCGACTCATCAGGCTGGCCGGTCGACGCATGCAGGCGGACGGGTGTCTGGTGATCGACAGCCGGGCCGCGCGTACGCAGAAGGTCAACCGGGAGTCCGCCCGTGAGCGGCTCATGGATCTGATCGAACGCGCCCGCACACCGCCCGTCCCGCGGCGCGCCACGAAGCCGTCGAAGGCGTCGAAGGTCGCGCGAGTCGTCAGCAAGAAGCAGCACGGCACGCTGAAGGCTGCGCGTCGGCGACCCGCGGCCGAGGACTAGACGGGTGCGCACGGCAACAGGGCGTCGGGCCGGCATCGCTACGTATCTGGCGGCGCTTGTGGCGGCGCTCGTGGCCGTCGGCGTGGTCGCCCCCCTGGCGGCCCAGGAGCCTGACGTCCCCGTGTTCCGCGCCGGCGTGTCCGCCGTGCGTGTGGACGTGTCGGTCGATGACCGGAAGGACCTGCCGATGGATGGCCTCGGCGTGGCCGACTTCGAGCTGCGCGAGGACGGCATCGTGCAGCGGATCACCTCCGCGCAGTTCGTCCGACGCGACGGCCGACGGCAGTCCAATCTCGACGAGGCGCTGACGATCCGATCCCGTGAACACGCCGAGAGCGAAGCGGCCCGGGACGACGTCCGCGTCTTCGCGATCTTTCTGGACGACTACCACCTGGAGAAGGACCCGCAGGTCACATTCCGCGTGCGGGAGGCGCTGCAGCAGTTCGTGAAGACCTTCGGCCCGAACGATCTGCTCACGGTGATGGACCCGCTGACGCCGCTGAGCGCGCTGCGGTACACCCGGGAGCTCGATGACGTGCAGGCCCGCCTCCGGACGTTCGAGGGGCGCCGCGGCCAGCTCTTTCCGGTGCGCAGCGTGATGGAGGAGGCGCAGCTCCAGTCCAACAACGTCTGGCAGATCCGGTCGACGGTCACGCTCTCGGCACTGGAGGCGCTCGTCGCGCATCTGGCGGGGCTCGGCGAGGGACGGAAGTCCGTGCTCTTCGTCAGCCAGGGACCGCCGGTGTCGTCGATGTATCCGGAGAGCGAGGCGAGGCTGCAGGCAATCGTCCAGGCGGCCAATCGCGGCAATGTCACGGTGCACGCGTTCGACCCGCGGCCGCTCGGGTCCAGCCAGCCCGGGGGCTCGTACGTGCTCTCGCGCCTGGCCGGCGAGACGGGCGGCCGGGCGATCGCCAACAACAACACGCCGCTGCCGCTGCTCAAGCAGACGCTGGCGGACGCGAGCGCGTACTACCTGCTCGGCTACACGCCGTCGCGCACAACGGACGACGGCCGCTTCCACAAGATCGAGGTGAAGGTGCTGCGGCCGGGCGCGCGGGTGACGGCCCGGCGCGGCTACTGGGCACCGTCGCTGAAGGAAAGTACGCCGGCTCCGGTTGTGGCCGCCGAACCGCGGCAGGCCACGGCGCTTGCCAGGCTGACAGCGCCGGCCCGTGGACGCGTGGCGGACGTCTGGCTGGGGTTGGCGCGGTCCGCCGGCGCGGAACGGACGGCCGTGACGGTGGCCTGGGAAGCCGCGTACGGACGGGCCGAGGGCCAGGTCCCGCGGACGCTCGAAGTCGATCTCCTCGACGGCGGGGCCCGGCCGGCGGGTACGGCGATGCGGGCCATCGAACCCGCGCGGGTAATGGGTGCCGGTGCCAGCGAGCGATTCGAGCTCGAACCCGGACAGGCCGTCGTGTGGCGCTTCACGGTCCGGGGCACCGACGCCGTCCTGGATCAGTGGGAGCAGAAGATGGCCGTTCCCGAATTGCGAAAGGACCGTGTCGCGTTTGCGACACCCACGGTCTATCGGGCCAGCACGGCCCAGCAGGCGCGTGATCTGCAACGTGGTACAGGACTCGCTCCGGCGGCATCGAGACGTTTCAGGGCAACTGACCGCGTGCGGGTCGATACCGTGCCGTACGGCGAGGCGGGAACCCCGGCCGTGACGGCGGAGGTGCTGGGAAGCGGGGGCCGAAGCCTGGTGCGGCTGCCGGTCACGGCAGACGGAAACGGGATGGTCCAGATCGGGCTGCCGGTGGCGAGCCTCGGTCAGGGCACCTACGTCCTGCGCCTGTATGCGGTAGCGGGGGAGCATTCGGCCGAGGAGCGGATGGCCTTCGAAGTCGTGCCATAACGGCAGACCTGTTGACGGATGCGTGGAGTGCCGAGAAGATGGGTGGCATAACCCAGTGATCCCGAGCGAGGCGTGATGAATCGAGGCCTGCTCCAGTCCGGGGCGGCTGTCTGCTCCGCAATGCTGCTGACGGCGCCGTTAGGCGCCACGGACGGGCCGCTGCGCCTGACAGTGCGTACCGCAAAGCCCCTACTTGAGTGTCTCGACACCGGGGCCCAGGCCCGGGCGCATGCCAAGCGGATCCGGACGCTGGACGTCGAGCCGGGTCGTGCGCTGGTATACGACCAGCAGCCGCCGGTCATCCCTCCGGACTACACGGGCACCGTGCAGTTGGCCGAGTTCACCGTGGCGGGCGACGTGCCCTCGCTGACCTTCCAGGCCACAGACGGTGGCGTGGAGACCTGGGCGCGGCAGCGGACGGATACGCTCGCCGGGCGGCCGGTCAGCGTGTTCCAGCCCTCGTGGGACTCCTCGATCCTCGACCGTGCGATGGCGAATTCCCGCTGGGGCTGGGACCAGCCCGAGCTCTACATCGGCGACGTGCTCAGCGCCGGCGCCCTGGGCGTGAATCGGCAGATCTTCCTGCGCATCGCGCCGCTGAACATCCCCGACGTCCGAGTCATCCAGCCGGCGGCTGACGTCCAGTACTCCAGCCACGTGGTGAACATCGTGCTGCCGGGCTTCTCGGACGAGTTCGTGCAGGTGGACGACGCGACCAACGAACTGGCACGCGTGACCACGCGGTTCTATCAGGTGTTCCAGGACACCTACGACGCGTTGGCGATTGTGCCGCAGCGTTCGCTGCTGATGCCGTACACGGGTGTGCACTACACGGTGAAGAGCGACGTGTCAGGCATCGGGGAGGAGACCTACGACGACTCGGCGACCTACGGGAGCGCGGGCCGGCTGCACGGCGTCGAGGTCTTTCCGCAGTTCTTCTCGGGCAATCAGATCAGCACGCACGAGGCGTCGCACCAGTGGGGCAGCTACGTAAACTGGACGGCGCTGACCGGCCTGGTCCGCGCCGGTCACCAGCCGGACGC
>JBIKWH010000277.1:0-3696 GCA_044356435.1 Vicinamibacterales bacterium | reverse complement strand
CAGGCGGCAACCGCTGACCGCTGAAACCTCGCCAGATCAACGAGTTGCAGCAAAGCGACGTAGGCGTCCTCGAGGCTGGCTGATACGTACACTACTGTCCCTACATCAGCTGAATGGCACGAAGATGTCGGAAACAGGTCCCGCCCAGCCGGTTTGTACACCAAGCATCTGTTTGCATTAGGCTTGTAGCCCTTTCCATGCCATTTCCGTCACAGCGTTGCGCGGCCGTGCTGGCCTGCCTGGAGGCGGAGCGGAGTCACCACGGGTGCACCCCGACTACGCAGGCCGTGGCGCCGCCGGATCCGTCAGCGCTCAGAGCCTGGCTCATCCGCTCGGCTCTCGCCCGCCGCGCTCCGCCACAATCCGCCTGACCCGGCGGCGCCGTTTGCGTTGGCTCTCGTCTCTTTCACCCGGCCTCCAGTGAGACTCCAGGTGTCGTTGTGTCTGTCAGTGGTTCCGAGGATTCGATGCAGCACCAGCCGTCCATGTTCAGTCACGCCAAGGAAGATGCCGTTGCGGGCATCGTGGTCTTTCTCGTCGCCCTCCCGCTGTGCCTCGGGATTGCCGTCGCCTGCGGCGTCCCGCCGGTGTCGGGCCTCGTGGCCGGCGTCATCGGCGGGCTCGTCATCCCCTGGCTGAGCCGGTCGCCGCTGTCGGTCAGCGGACCTGCCGCGGGGCTGACGTCGATCGTGCTGGCGGAGGTCGCCCACCTCGGCGGCCTGGGACCCTTTCTGTCAGCGGTGATCCTCGCGGGCGTGCTCCAGTTCGCGATGGGCGTGCTCAAGGCCGGGCGGTTCGCCGACCTCGTCCCCTCGGCGGTCATCAAGGGCATGCTCGCCGCCATCGGCATCACGATCATCCTGAAGCAGTTGCCCGCCCTGTTCGGCGCGGCCGACGGTCTCACCTCGATTGCGAGCGGTCTGAGCGGAGGCGCCACGGTCATCGGCGCGTTGTCCCTCGCCATTCTCTATGGCTGGAGCTACACACCGCTCAAGCGGTTCAAACTGATCTCGCCGGCGCTGGTCGTGGTGCTCGCGGCGAGCGGCACCGCGGCGCTGTTCCAGAGCCTCTCGGGCTGGTCACTCGGCCCCGAGCACTTCGTCAACGTCCCGCTCGGCGGCCTCGCCTCACTGGCGACGGCCCTGCCCCGCCCGGACTTCGCGGCATTCGCCAACCCGGCTGTCTGGACTACCGGCGCCACCATCGCCGTCGTCGCGAGCATCGAGACACTGCTATCGCTCCAGGCCGTGGACCGTCTGGACCCCCTGAAGCGGCACAGTCCGCCGGACCGCGAGTTGCTGGCCCAGGGCGTCGCCAATGCCGTCTGCGGCCTGGTCGGCGCGCTCCCGGTCACCGCGGTGATCGTGCGCAGCGGTGCCAATGTCGCCGCCGGCGCCTACGATCGGCTCTCCTCCGTTGTCCATGGCGCGCTGCTGCTCATCGCGATCATCTTCGCGGGGTCGCTCCTCAACCAGATTCCGCTGGCCTGCCTGGCGGCCATCCTGATTCAGGTCGGCCTGAACCTGGCGAAGCCGTCGCTCTTCCAGCTCCAGATCAAGCTGGGCTGGTCCCAGCTGCTGCCCTTCGGCCTCACGATCGCCGCCGTGCTGGCGCTCGACCTGCTCAAAGGGGTCATCGCCGGCATCGTGATCGGCGTCGGCTTTGTGCTCTTCGAGAACTCCAAGCGAGCGGTGATCGCCGAGCGGGATGCGGAAACGGGCGTGCTGCGTATCCGGTTCCGTCGGGATGGCACCTTCGTCTCCAAACCCGGAATCGTGGCGGTCCTCGACGATGTGGACGACGGTGAACGCGTCGAGATCAACGGTACGGACGAGTACATCGACCATGACGTCAAAGAGGTACTGGCGCGGTTCAAGGCCGACGCCGCCCATCGGAACATTCACGTGACCATCCGAGGCATCGACATGGCGCACGCCGAGGGCACGGGAGGCCATTGATGGCACACGGCGGGACCTCGGCTGGAGCGGACCCGATCGCCCGGGCCCTCGAGCGGGCCGCCGGCATCCTGCCGGATCAGGGACCGATCGGGGTCTTCATCCATCACAACACGCTCCACGCGTTTCAGCATCTGCCGTTCCACGAGGGCGTCCAGGCGGGCGCCGCGGCGCTGGGCGCCCGGCCCTATCTCGAACTCGACCAGTTCCGGGCACACGTCCGGTCCGGCCGGATCGCGGAAGCTGACGTCCTCGTGGAGATCGACGCCGCGCTGGGTGACCGGGGGCGCGAACCGGTCCTGCCTGGCCTGACGCGGCGCCGCCTGTGGCTGACGCTGCTGACCGCCGACTGCGAGGCGGAGGACGCACCCGGACTGACCTACACGCTCCGGAGAGGCACCGCGCCGGTCTGCGCGGATCTGCCGCTCTTCGACGCCTGCCGGGCGCGCGTCTCGGGCGGCCCCGGGTTCACGCCCGTCGACGACCGGCCGGTCCGACGCCACCGCGACGTGCTGCTGGCTCTGGGCGCCGACGACACGGATGTGACCGTGCATGCCGAACTCATCCGGATCGGATCCCGGTTTCTCGACCAGGGACAGGCCTACATACCGATGCCCGCCCGAGCGCTGGGCTTTCTCCGCGCCGCCCGAGCGCACTATACAGAGGGGACCTCGCCCTCGCTCGCCTGCGCGGGCCTCACTGACGACCTCCGTGCCGTGAAGGACGGGACCAGCGCCACGGTCGTCATCCGGGACGTCCTGGAGTCGCTCGGCGTGAGGGGTGGTGACGTCGAGCCGTTCCTCCTCGCAACGGCGCTGGCCCTGCCGGGATGGGCCGGCATGTTCTCCCGCCTCGAGCGTCACCCCGAGGAGCACCACGAGGTGGGGCATCCCACGCTCGCGGAGTTCCTCGCCGTCCGTCTGCTGGTCGAGCGCAGCGCCGTGCGCCGGCAGTGCCGGGAGCGCAACCTCGACCTCGACTGGGCGGCACTCCGGCAGCGCCTGCCTGCCCCGGAACCGCGCGATCCGATCCTGGACGCGCACGTGCTCTGGTGGCTCGCCCGCGCGGCCGCGCTGCCCGCCGCGGCCGTCGCCGCGCTGACGGTGGACGACCTTCGCCGGGTCTGGACCGAGTGCGCGGCGTGCCCTCCGCTCACCCGCCGCCAGTTGTTTCAGGACGCCTACGAACGGACCTACCGTCAGACGATTCTCGATGCGCTCGCCGCCAGACGCGCCCTGCCGGCGGACACCGCGAGCGTCCCGCCACGGGCACAGTTTGTCTTCTGCATCGACGAGCGCGAGGAGTCCATCCGGCGCGCCCTCGAGGAGCAGGACGCCGGGTTCGACACGTACGGCGCCGCCGGCTTCTTCGGCGTGGCCATCGACTACCAGGGGCTCGACGATGTTCGCCCCGCCGCCTACTGCCCCGCCGTGGTGGTGCCCGGCCACGAGGTCCGCGAGGAGCCCGTCTTCACCCAACGCACGCTCCTGCAGACCCGACAGCGGCTCCGGTCGGTGTGGCAACGCTGGCTGCGGAGCCTCTCGGGGGGAACGCGGGCGCTGCTCGGAGGGGCCGCTCAGTCCATCCTCCTCGGCCCGGCCCTGGGCGCGCGCACGGCGGGACAGGTGCTGGCGCCGCGCCGCGTCACGGCGGCCTCGCGCATCCTGTGGAACACCCTGATCCCGGCGCCGGCCACGCGGCTCCTGTCCCTTCGCACCGACCCAGACCAGCGCACGCGCAG
>JBIKWH010000276.1:0-3705 GCA_044356435.1 Vicinamibacterales bacterium | reverse complement strand
GCGAGATGTTCGTCGTCTACAACGACCAGCGGGACAGCCGGGTGACCGGGTTTCCCGACCTGCAGAACCGGTCGTTCATCGTGAAGATCAACCGTCTGGTGCGCTTCTAGCCCTCGTATAATTCTCCCGCCATGCCGACCTTCAATCTGACCGTGAACGGTGTCAAGAAGACGGTGAATGTCGCCGCCGACACCCCGCTGCTCTACGTCCTCCGCAACAACCTCGAACTGAGCGGCGTGCGGCTCGGCTGCGGCGTCTCCCAGTGCGGCGCGTGCTCGGTGCTCGCCGACGGCAAGGAGATCCGCTCCTGCGTGACGCCGATCTCCCGTGTGGGGGACAGGAAGATTCACACCCTTGAGGGGCTCCCGGGCCTGTGGGCCGCGAAGAAGGGCCTGACCGGCGAGAAGGCCGCCTCGACGCTGCATCCGGTGCAGCAGGCGTGGATCGACGTGCAGGTGCCGCAGTGCGGCTACTGCCAGAGCGGCATGATGATCACGGCGGCCGACCTGTTGACCCGCGTCCCGGACCCCACGGTGGCCCAGATCAAGGACGCGTACACCGGCGGACCCTCACCGCACCTGTGCCGCTGCGGCACCTACGGCGCCATCATCGAAGCGGTCCAGGTCGCTGCGAAAGCGATGAAGGCATAGGGGAACGATCATGAACAACGAACCGACTCTCACCCGTCGTTCCTTCGTCCAGATCGGCGGCGGCCTGGTTGTCACGCTGGCCGCGCTGCCGGATGCCTTCACGCCGAACGGCGCCGCGGCCGAAGCGGCATCGCTGGACGCCACCAAGCTGAATGCCTGGCTGGAACTCAACGCCAACGGACGCATCCTCGCGCGCACCGGACGGACGGAGATGGGCGTGGGCATGGCCGCCTACTACCGCCAGACGATCGCCGAGGAGCTGAATGTCCGCCCCGAGACGATCGACCTGATGATGGGCGACACGGACCGCACGCCGGACGGCGGCTGGTCGGCGTCGTTCCTCGAAGGCGCGCAGAACCTGCGGAAGGTGTCGGCGTACACGTATCAGGCGCTGCTGGGGCTCGCGGCGGAGCGCCTTGGGGCGCCGGCCTCGGGGCTGACGGTCGAGAACGGTGTCGCCCGCGCCGGCGGGAAGTCCGTGTCCTATGTTGATCTGCTCAAGGGGCAGCAGCTCGAGCTGACGATTCCGGTCGCCGGCGGCCTGGCGGTCATGAATGACAAGGGCACCGGCATCAACAACATCATGGGCATCACGGTCACCGGCAATCCGCCGATGAAGGCCGTGCAGAAGTACACCATCGTGGGCACATCGTTCGCGTCGCCCTCGGTCGAAGAGAAGGTCACGGGCAAGACGCAGTGGGTCGGCGATGTCCGCCTGCCGGGCATGCTCCATGCGCGAATGGTCCGCCCGTCGACGCTCGGCTCCACGCTGGTGAAGGTCGGCACGTTCGACAAGGCGAAGTTCCCGACGGCCGAGGTGGTCACCAAGGCCAATCTGGTCGCGGTCGTCTCCCCCGACGAGTGGGAAGCCGTGAGCGCCAGCCGCGCCGTGGCGGCGTCCACCACATGGAGCGAGTGGGCCGGCCTGCCCGGGCACTCGAATCTCGGCGAGGTGATCAAGGCGAACCGCGTGCAGGGCGGCAAGCGCGGCGATCAGGCGAAGACGGCAGAGGCGCTGAAGAACTCGGCGAAGGTCGTCTCAGTGACCTACGAGCAGCCCTACGTGAAGCACGCGCCGATCGGGCCGTATATCTCGGTGGCCGACGTGAAGGCCGACGGCACGGCGATGGTGTGGACGCACACGGCGCAGTCGCAGGGGCTGCGCGCGCACCTCGCGCACATGCTCGGCGTGAAGACGGACAAGGTGACGGTGCGCTGGCTCGAAGGCGCCGGTCAGTACGGCCGCACGTCGCTCGGCGGCGACGCCGCGGACGCGGACGCGGTCGTCCTCTCGCAGTTGCTCGGGAAGCCGGTGCGCGTGCAGTGGACCCTGCAGGAAGACCTGGCGTGGTCCACGGCGTCGTCGGCGTGGGTGTCCGACCTCAAGGCCGGGCTGGACGCCAACGGCAAGCTGACCGCGCTCGAGAGCGACTTCATCATGGCGCCCGGCATGGACTACCGCATGGTCGGCGCGATGCTCGCCGGCATGCCGGAGCTGCCGGTGCCGGCGATCGGCGGCGGGCCGGCGCAGTTCGGGTTCGGCGCGGTCACGCAGCCCTACGTGATTCCGAACGAGTTCCATCAGGGCGCAGGCGCCCGCGTCGAGCTGATGAAGCCACCCTCGGGCGTGGGCCTGCGCGGCAACATCATGCGCACGCCAGGGCAGCGCCAGCACGTCTGCGCGCTGGAATCGATCCTGAATGAGGCGGCGGTGGCCGCGGGCGCCGACCCGGCGCAGTTCCGCGTCGACCACACGACGGATCAGCGGCTCATCGACATCATCAAGAAGACCGTCGCCGAGGCCGGCTGGGCTCCGCGTCCGTCGCCGAATCCGGCGGCGCGCCGCACCGGCGACACGCCCGTGAAGGGCCGCGGTTTCGCCGCGATGTACCGCTTCGGCGCGTACTGGGCCGGCGCCGCGGAAGTCGAAGTGGTGCCGTCCACCGGTGTCGTGCGCGTCACGAAGTTCACGATCGGCGTGGACCCGGGCAAGGTGATCAACCCGCGGCACCTCGTGAGCAACTGCGAAGGGGGCATCGTCATGGGACTGGGCGAGGTCCTCATGGAGCAGCTCACCTTCGACCAGGGCAAGGTCACCTCGAGCGACTGGACGAAGTACAAGATTCCGACGATGCGGGACCTGCCGGAGATCAAGGTCGTGACGATCTCGCGCGACGACGCAGGCTTCGGCGGCGTGGGTGAGGCGGCGAATTCGCTGCCGCAGCCCGCGATCCTCGCGGCCGTGTTCGACGCGACCGGCGTGCAGCCGCGCCGTACGCCACTGACGCCGGACTACATCAAGAGCCTGCTGCAGAAGGCGTAGTTCGCGACGCTGACCCTCGCCGTCGCGATCCCCTGCCGGAACCGCCCGCGGCAGTTGGCTACGCTGCTGGCGGCGCTCCACTCGCAGCAGCCGTACGCCGGCCCGCTGGCGGTGGTCTGCTGCGACGACGGGTCCGATCGCCCGCTCGAATCCGCCCTCGCCGTCCCCGCAGGCGTCCGTGTCATCCGGCACCCAGTGACCCGAGGTCCGGCCGCGGCACGCAACACCGCGTGGCGCGCGCTTGAGGCGGACTGGATCTGGTTTCTCGACGACGACGTGTTGCCGGAGGCGGGCGCCCTGGCGGCGATGCGTGCCGCGGCCGAGACGGCCCCGGCCGACGTGGGCATCATCGAAGGCCCGGTCCGATCGCAACCCGCCTCACCGGCCAGCCTCGCCAACCCGCTGGTGCCCCGTCTGCCAGACAGCGACGCGTGCCATCGACTGACCGCCAGCATTGCGTATCGTCGAGCGGTGCTTACGGCGGTCGGCGGCTTTGACGAGGGATTCCCGGGAGCCGCGTGCGAGGACTTCGATCTGGCGTACCGTGTGGAGGACGCTGGTTTCCGCCATGCCTTTGCGCCACTGGCCGTGGTACGGCATGCGGTCCACCCGCCGTTGTCTGCGTTCGCCTGGTGGCGGCTCAGGCGCCTGCGCCGCGCGGCGGTTGTACGGCTCTACACACGCCATCCCGAGCGCTTTGGCCCTCCGTGGGTCACGCGGTTCCGGTCGCTG
>JBIKWH010000019.1:0-12881 GCA_044356435.1 Vicinamibacterales bacterium | reverse complement strand
GAAGGAGAACGGCTCGAGCCGCAGTTCCGCGCCCGGCGTCTGCGCCTGCCGGATCGCGTCGGCCGAGTGGCTGGACTGCGCCTTCTGCTGGACGAAGAGCACCTGGAAGATGGGCGACCGGCTCGGATCGCGCCGGGGCTGCAGCCGCTCAACGACCAGGGGAAACGGCACGTCCTGATGCGCCATCGCCTGGAGCGCCTGCTCGCGCACGCGGGTCAGGAGCGCCGTGAACGGCTCGCGGCCGTCGATCGCGGTGCGGATCACGACCGGGTTCACGAAGTAGCCGACGGTTTCCGCGAAGCGCGGCTCGGTCCGTCCGGACGTCAGTGTGCCGAGCAGGACCTCGTCCTGTCCCGACAGCCGGCGGAGCAGCACCTGGAAGCTGGTGAGCAGCAGCACGTAGAGCGTGACGCCCTCGCGCCGTGCCAGTTCACGCAGCTGTCTCGCGAGATCCGCCGGGACGGTGAAGTCGAAGGACGCACCCGCCCTCGACTGGACTGACGGCCGCGGATGATCCGTCGGCAGGTCGAGGACCGGGAGCTCCCCGGCGAGCGTGGTCGCCCAGTAGGTACCGAGCGCACGGCCGGCGTCGGAGGCAAGTCGCTTCTGCTGCCAGGCGACGAAGGCCGAATAGGGCGCGACGTCCGCCAGCACCGGCGGCACGCCCGCGAGCATCGCGCGATAGACCGTGAGCAGCTCGTCCAGCAGGATCCACAGCGACCAGGCGTCACCGACGATGTGGTGCAGCGTCAGCAGCAGCACGTGATCGTCGTCCGCCCGGCTGACGAGGTCGATCCGCGCGAGCGGGCCCTCGGCGAGATCGAAGGGCACGCTGTAGGCGTTGCGGACCGCGCGCAGCAGGGCCGCGTCATCCTCGACGCTGCCGTCCACGCTGTCGTGTGCGCCGCCGCCGGGTGACGCCGCCGTGGAAGATGCCGCTCTGGAGGACACCGCGGAGTGCCGTCCCAGCGGGATCGCCCGGAATCCCCACACGCGCTGGGACGGTGAGCCGTCCTCGTCGGTGAACGTCGTCCGCAGCGCGTCGTGACGCAGGACGAGCGTGGCACACGCCCGCTCGAGCACGTCGGCGTCCACGCGTGAACGGATGCGGACGGCGATCGCCGTGTTGTACGCGGCGCTCTCCGGCGCGCCGCGATGGAGGAACCAGAGTGCCTGCTGCCCGTGCGTGAGCGGATGCACCGTCGACGTCTGGCTCAGACGCGCGCGCAGCAGCGCTTCGAGGCGTTCGCGTTGCGCGCTCACGAGGACTCCCCTTCAGGTGCGAGCGCGGCGAGCAGCGCCTCGACTTCGGCGTCCGACATCTCGCCGACCCGCGCCAGCATTTCGGCGTCCGTGGCCGCGGGTCTGGGCGTCTCACCCGTGCCGCCGTGCGCCTCGCCGGAGCGCGGCGCCGCTACGAGGTCCGCGCCGATGCGCGCGGCGACCTCGTCTGCCGTCAATCCGGCCAGTAGCGTCGCGACCGGGACGTCGAGATCGAGATCCGTCTTGAACACGCCGCGCAGGTCCAGCGCCATCAAAGAATCGAGCCCGAGGCTGCTCATCGGCTGGGAGGCGTCCAGATCGGCGAGCGACGTGTCGAGCACGGACGCGAGGCTCTCCAGCAGATACGCGACGAGCACCGCGTGACGTCCATCCGGCGTCGCGGCCGCGAGCCTGGTGCGCACGCCGGCCGGCTGGGCGGCGGGCGTGACCGCGCGCGATCCGCCCGATGCCAGATCAGCCATCAGGCCCGGGACGCGCCCCGCGGGAAACTGGCGGCCGAAGAGCGGCCAGTCGATCGGCGCGACCGCCACCTGTGTGAACGCCAGCGGGAGCAGCCGGCCGAGCACGCGCATCCCCATGCGCGGATCGATCGTCCCCACGCCGCGGCTCCGCGCCCTGTCGCCGACGTTGTGCCGGGCCGCGACGCCGACCTCCGACCACGCGCCCCAGTCGATCGAGAGCGCCGGCCGTCCCTGCGCGTGGCGATACCAGGCGAGGGCGTCCTCAACGGCGTTGGCGGCGGCATGGTTCGCCTGCCCCGGCGAGCCGAGCACACCGGCCGTGGACGCGTAGAGCACGAAGATCTCCAGCGGATCGTCGAGCGTGAGCTGATGCAGGTTCCAGGCGCCGCGCACCTTGGCGGCGAGCACCTGCTGGAACGTCTGCCAGGTCTGGTGCGCGAGGGTGGCGTCGGCCAGCGTGCCCGCGCTGTGGATGACGCCGCCGATCGGCGCGCCACGGCGCGCCTCCGCCAGCGCGGCGCCGGTCTGCTCGCGGGAGCCGATGTCGCAGGCGAGCGTGAGCACGGCCACGCCGCTCTCCCGCCAGCTCCGCACGCGCTCCGCGGATGCGTCGTCGAGCGCGCCTCGCGACAGGAGCGCCACATGCCGCGCGCCCTGGCCGACGAGCCACTCCGCCGTGACGAAGCCGAGGCCGCCACGGCCGCCCGTGATGACGTACGTCCGATCGGGGCGCACGCCCGTGAAGGCGCGGGCGTCGTCACGGGTGTCGCCGGCCGGCATGCGCGTGAGCCTGGGCACCAGGCGCCGTCCGTCACGCCACGCAACCTCGTCGTCCGGGCCACCGGCGGCCAGTTCGTCGGCGACGACCGCCACCGCGCGCGTCACGTCGACGCCGGGATCGAGGTCGAGTCGGACCGGTCGCAGGTCGGGATGCTCCATCGCGGCGGTTCGCACCAGGCCCCAGAGCGCCGCCTGCGTGCAGCCGGGTGCCGCGACGCGCGCGCCGGCCGGCTGCGCACCGCGGGTGACGAGCCAGAGGCGAGGCGGATCGGGCTGTGCCGCGGCGTGGCGGACGGCGTCGAGCGTGCCCGCGCAGAGCGTCTGCAGCTCGCGATCGAGCGCGTCGGTCGACGCGTCGTCCGCGAGGGCCGCATCGAGGGGCTGCAGTTGCAGCACGTGCGCGACGCGGGGGCCGCCTGCGCGCGGCTCGAGTGCCGCAGCGAGATGCGCCGGCTCGACGAGCGTGGCGGAGATCCCGCGCGTGGCGAGCCCGCGGACCAGCTCCGCGCCGACGCCGCCGCGATCGGCCACCACGAGGCAGGGGCCGGCCGGCGTCGTCACCGCAGACGCCAGCGGCGCGTCCTTCCACGCGACGACATACAGCGGATCGGGCGCGGTGATGCTGCGCGCCTGCACCGTGCGCAGCGTGAACTGCTCGACGTCGGCGACGACGCCCGCGTCGTCCCACAGCACGAGCGTGGCGGAGAGTTCTCCGCCGGTGCCTGCCGCTGGCGCAAGCCGCGCCTGCGCCGACAGGCTGCGCCCGGCGCGCCGGTGCACGCGGATCCGCCCGATGGAGAAGGGCAGGTAGGCGGCATCCGGGTCGCGGCCGGCCGCCGCGGGCCCCAGCGTCTGGAAGGCTCCGTCGAGGAGCACGGGATGAATGACAAACGATCCGAGTGAGAGCGGCTCGGGCAGACGGATCCGGCTGCGTGTGTCGTCCTGCCCGACGGACCACAGCGTTTCGAGGCCGCGGAAGGCCGCGCCGAACTGGATGCCCCGACGCGCGCACTCATCGTAGTACGCGTCGCCCGCGAAGGTGTCGACCACGGCGGCGTCCGCAGGTACGGCACCCGGCACGGCCGGTACCGCTACCGGGATGCGGCCGCTGGCGTGCACCGTCCAGCCGTCGTCCTGCCGCGAAAAGATGCGGAACGCGTGCGCGGCCTCGCCGGGCGTCACGACGACCTGCAGCGTGACAGCCCCCTCCGCGGGGAGCACGAGTGGCCGCTCGAAGGTGACGTCCTCGAGCACCGTCGCGTCGCGGCCGATGACGGCGCGCGCGGCTTCGAGCGCGAGCTCCACGTACGCCGCCGCGGCCAGCACCACCTGATCCTGGACGCGGTGATCCGCAAGGAAGGCGTGTCCGTCGGCCTTGAGCACGGTCTCGAACCGGACGTCGGAATCCGGCAGGTCGAGCCGCGACCCGAGAAACGACGTCGACGCGGCCGCCACCGGGGCCTGCGGCTCGATCCAGACACGGCGCCGGTGAAACGGCACGGGCGGCGTGGGCCGCACGGCGCGACTCGCGGATGCCGCCTCGACGATCACGTGCGCATTGGTGCCGCTGGCGCCGAAGGCGCTCAACCCGGCCCGGCGCGTGGCGGCGGGCCAGGGCGTGGCCTCGGTGACGACGCGGAGCGGCACGTCGCTCCATGGAATGTGCGGACTCGGCTCGTCGAAGTGGAGATGCGGCGGAATCTCGTCGTGCCCCACGGCGAGCGCGACCTTGATCAGGCCGGCGATGCCGGCGGCCGATTCGAGGTGGCCGATGTTCGTCTTGAGAGAGCCGATGAGCAGCGGTTGTGCCTTCGACCGCTGCGCGCCGTACACATCCGCCAGCGCGCCGGCTTCGATCGGATCGCCGAGCGGCGTGCCGGTGCCGTGGGCTTCGACGTAGGAGACATCGCGGGCGTCGAGACCGGCGTCGTCGAGTGCCCGGCGCAGCAGCGCCTGCTGCGCGGTGCGGCTCGGCACGGTGAAGCCGCCGCTGGCGCCGTCCTGATTGACGGCCGATCCGCGGATGATGGCCAGCGGCGCGTCTCCCGCCGCGAGCGCATCCGAGAGCCGCTTGAGGATGACGACACCGCCACCTTCGCCGCGGACGTACCCGTCGGCCGCGGCCGCGAAGGTCTTGCAGCGCCCGTCCGGCGCGACCATGCGGGCACGCGAGAGCGCGATGTGCCCTTCGGGCGAGAGGATCAGGTTGACGCCGGCCGCGACGGCCAGCTCGCACTCGCCGCGCCGCAGCGACTGGCAGGCGAGGTGGACGGCCACGAGCGACGAGGAGCACGCCGTGTCGATCGCGATGGCCGGGCCCCGCAGGCCGAACACATAGGCGAGCCTGCCGGCCGCCGCGTTGAGCGTGTTGCCCGAGCTGAAGTACGCATCGACCCGGGCGTCGCCGCCCGCGCGGGTGAGCACGCGCTCGTAGTCGTGATTCGTGATGCCGACAAAGACGCCCGCGTTTATGCCGGTGACGCACTCGCGCGGCAGCCCGGCGTCCGCGAAGGCCTGCCACGTCAGCTCCAGCAGCAGCCGGTGCTGCGGGTCCAGCGCCGCGGCCTCCTTCGGCGCGATCTCGAAAAACTGCGGATCGAACTGATCGACACCGGTAATGAAGCCGCCGTGCCGCGCATACATCTTGCCCGGCGTCCGCGGGTCGGCGTCGTAGTACGCGTCGAGATCCCACCGGTCGCGGGGAATGTCGGTAATCGCGTCGGTGCCGCTCCGCAGCAGCTCCCAGAACGCCGCGGGGTCGTCGGCGCCGCCGGGGAAACGGCAGCTCATGCCCACGATCGCGATTGGATCGCGCCGGGCCTGTTCGAGCGCTTCGATGCGGTCGGCCGCATCCTCGAGCGCGGCCAGCAGCCGGCGGGTCGTCTCGTCGGCGGTGCTCATGCGCGCTCCCACACGGGCGGAATGTCCGGCATCCGCGAGACGCAGTGCATGCGCGTGGCGGTGCCGGTGGCCGGCTCGAACGTCACCTCGATCGAGAAGCCCTCGAAGGCGAACGTCTCCGCACGCCTGGGCAGGAGGCGCGTGCCGGTGATCGAGAGCACCAGACCGCGCTCGTCGCGCGCGACGATCAGCTCCTGCTGCGAGACGGGGTCGACATAGCGGCCGGTGAAGCCGTCGACGTCACCGTCCGGCGGGTGAGGGTCGACGACCGGCACGCCCAGCGATGCGGCGATGGCGGCGCGAGACGCCGTCCAGTCGCCGGCGGTGATGTCGATCGTGAGGCCCTGCATGCCGCGCGCGTGTGTCTCCGCGGCCAGACGGTGCACGAGCGTGGCATGCGCCTGCAGCGCCTCGACGACGCGCGCCGTGCGGGTGGCGGGATCGATGGCCTCGGCACTCGCACCGACCAGCTCCGCGAGATAGGCCTCGAAGCCGGGGCCGCGCGCGATGCGCGCCTGCCAGTACGTGGCGGTGGTGTCGGCGTGACGCAGGAGGATGAGCGACGGATGCGCCGGCGTCAGCAACGCCGCGGTCGCCGCCACATGCGCCGCGATGACCTCCTCCGGGCATCCAGCCAGTTGCATCGAGGCGATCGGCGCCTGGAGAAAGCTGCTGTCGAGCACCGTCACGCGACCGGCGGCGATGCTCTCCGCGACGAGCGCGGCCCAACGCTGCCGGGCGTCCGCGTGGAACGCGGCACAGGCCTCCGGGCCCGCGAGCGTGGCCTCCTGGAGCTGATCGGCGCGGTACACGGGGTGTCCGGTGTCCTGTTCGTGGTGCCACACGGCCGGCTGGCCCACGGCCTCCAGCAGGTGCGCGATCCACTGGCCGGTCGTCGACTTGCCCGACCCGGGCACGCCTTCCACGAGGATGAGCCGCGTCTCGCTCGTGCGCGTTGTCATCGCTTCCCCGTGAGGCGCTCGAGCCGGGCCAGCGTGGCCGCGATCGAGGCGTCGACGTCGATCGTCGGCGTCTCCGCGGTCGCGACGTCAGTCGGCGCCGTGCCGAGGCCGTCTCGGTCCACCGCTCCGTCTGCCGCGTACTCCGTCGCCGCGCCAACCCGCACCACATCAGTGGCCAGGTAATGCGAGAGGTCGCGGATGTTCGGATAGTCGAAAGCGAGTGTGGAGGAGAGCGGCACCTGCAGATCGGCCGTCAGGCGGTTCTTGAGCTCCAGCGCCATCAGCGAATCGAAGCCGATGCTGAAGAAGCCCTGGTGCGGCGCGGGCGCACTGCCGGGCTCCAGGTTCAGCACGTGCATGACGTGTGCGCGCACCAACTGCGTGACGGCGTCCCTCGCGTCTGCCGGATCCATCGCGCGCAGAGCCGCCAGACGGTCCACGCCGCGCGGTGCCACGCGGGCCGTTGACGCGCCTTCGGCCGCCATCCCCGTGAAGAAGGCGTGCGCGCGCCGCGCCTGGTACACCTCCAGGAAGCGTGGCCAGTCGACGTCGGCGACGATGGCCTGCCCGGAGGAGGGCAGCCACGCCTCGAACGCCGCCAGCGCCTGCTCGCGCGTGAGCGCGTTGATGCCGACCTTGTGCAGCCAGCGCTGCGCGTCCGCCGTCGCCATCCCGCCCGAGGCCCATGCGCCCCAGTTGATGGAGAGCGCCGGCAGGCCCTGGGCCACCCGCTGGGCCACGAGCGCATCCAGAAACGCGTTGGCCGCCGCGTAGTGGGCCTGCCCCTTCGACCCCCACACGGAGGCAATCGAGGAGAACGTCACGAAGAAGTCGAGCGGCAGCGTGCGCGTCAGTTCGTGGAGCAGCCACGCCCCGGACACCTTGGCCTCGGCCACGGCCTTCAGAGTGGCGGCGTCGAGATCGGCCAGCGCATGGGACCCGTTGGCCCCCGCCGCGTGGACGATCCCGCGGATCGACGGCATCCCGACCGCCGCCCGGTCGAAGAGCCGCGTCATGTCGTCCGCCGACGAGACGTCCGCGCGCTCCGTGCGCACCTCGACGCCACGCGCGAGGAAGCCCGCGATCCGTTCCCGCGCGCCGTCACTTGGGTCGCGACGGCCCGCCAGCAGGATGTGCGTGGCACCCAGATCGATCAATCGCTCCGCCACGTCGAGCCCCAGCGCACCGAGACCGCCCGTGACCAGGTAGGTCGCGCCGGCCCGGACGACCGACGGCCTCGAGGTGGCCGTCGACGGCTGCAGGCGCGGCACGTAGAGGCGCCCGTCGCGGAGCGCAAGCTGATCCTCGCCGCGGGCGTGCAGCAGATGTTCGAGACCCGCAACGCCTGGCTCGCGTGGATCGAGATCGACGACGCCGCCCCACGTATCGGGATGTTCGAGTGCCGCGACCCTGGCGAGGCCCCAGACGGGTGCCTGGCTCACCGCCACCGGCTCGCCTGCGCGCGCGGCAACGGCGCCGCGCGTGAGCACCCACACACGGGCGGAGGGCATCTCCGCGGCCACTTCGCGCAGTGTGTTGACGACCGCCATGCTGCCGGCCAGCGCGTCGCGTTCGAGCGTGGCCGCAGCGGTGCCGTCTGACGCGGGCGGGAGGTCCAGCGCGCCGACGTGCACGAGGCCGGCCACCGGCGTCGCCCCTGCGCGGCGTGCGGTGACGGCGACGCTCCCATCTTCGGGCGTCGTCAGCACGGACGCGCCGTGCCGGCGAAGCTCCGCGGCCACCGCGTCCATCGTGCCGGTGCGTCCGCCGCACACGATCCAGACGCCGTTCGCCACCGGCTGATGGACCTGCGCGTCATCCGCGACGGCCTCCCAGCGGACGGTGTAGTCCTGGCGTGCGGCGGCGGCCGCGCCTCGGTTGTCGGCCGCTGTGTCGTGCCTGTCCGTGACCGGCGCCTCGACCCAGTAGCGCGTGCGTTCGAAGGGATACGTTGGCAGCGGCACCGGCTGGCTCCGTGGGCCGCACCAGCCCGTCCAGTCGATGCGCGCGCCGGCGACGTAGAGCTGCGCGACGCCTTCGCGCCAGGTGTCGAACTCCGGGCGCCCGTGACGCAGCCCGGCGACCCAGACGCCCGTGCCCGGCGCCGTGCCGGCCGACTCGGACGCCAGCGTGGCGAGCGCGGCGGATGGCCCCACTTCAACCATCACGCGGTAGCCGAGCGCCCACAGACGTTCCGCGGCGGCGGCGAACTGTACCGGCTGGCGTACCTGGGTCACCCAGTAGTCGTCGGGAAGCGTCGCGATCTCGCGGGCGGTGAGTGTGCTTACCCACTCGCACTGCGGCGCGGCGAATGCCTCCCGCGCCAGGAAGGCGCGCCAGGCCGGCAGCATCGGGTCCATGAGCGCCGAGTGGAACGCGACGTCGCCGCCGAGCGCCTTCGACGCGAGGCCGGCGTCCGTGGCGGCCGCGATCACCCGATCGACCTGCGCACGCTCGCCGGAGATGACCGTCTGGCGGCGTCCGTTGAGCGCGGCGATTGTGACGCCGGGGCAGCCCGAGGCCAGCTCGCGCACGCGGGCTTCTCCGGCGGCGACCACCGCCATGCGTCCGCCGAGCGGCTCCATCAACCGCCCGCGTTCGGCCAGCAACCGGCAGGCGTCCTCGACGCCCAGCACACCGGCCGCGCACGCGGCGGCGAACTCCCCGACGCTGTGGCCGACGACGGCCGACGGCCGGATGCCGAGCGAGGCCCATGCCTCCGTCATGGCGTACTCAGTGGCGAAGAGCGCCGCCTGTGCGTACTCGGTGCGCTCGATGAGCGCGACGCCGGCCGCGCCGTAGAGCACCTCGGTAAGCGGCACGCCCCACTCGGCACGGAGCGCCGCGGCACAGCGGTCGATCGCCGCACGGTACGCCGGCACGCGTGCGTACAGCTCGCGTCCCGTGCCCCACCGCAGCGCCCCCTGGCCCGGATAGATGAACGCGACGCCGGAATCGGTGGCCGGCGTGATCTCGCCGCGCCACAGGCCTGGCTTCGCTCGTCCCTCCGCGAGTGCATCCAGGGCATCCAACGTGCCGGTCAGCGTGTCGGCCGAGACAGCCGCGCGTACGGACAGATGGGCACGGCCGTGGGCCGCGCTGGCGCAGACGTCGGCCAGGTGCGGCACAGCGCTTCCTAAGGCGGCGTTTCCTAAGGCGGCGTCTCCTGCCGCGCTGTCATTGAGAGCAGTGCCACTTAGGGCGGTGCCACTGAGAGCGGTGCCACTGAGAGCGGTGCGATACAGCGCGGCCAGCGCGGGCAGCGCGGTCGCCGTCTTCGCGGAGAGCACCAGCAGACCTGGCAGCGCGGGCGCGGCGTCGACTCGCTCGGGCGTGGGCACCGGCGCTTCGACCACGACGTGCGCGTTGGTGCCGCCGAAGCCGAACGCGCTGACGCCCGCGTAGAGCGGCTCATCAGGCCGGCCCCACGGTGTGGGCGCCGTCGGCACGCGCAGCGGCAGCGAGGCCCAGTCGATGCGCGGATTCGGATGCGCGAAGTGGAGCTGCGGCGGAATCTCGCGATGCTGCATCGCCAGCACCACCTTGATCAGGCCCGCGACGCCTGCCGCGGCCTCCGCGTGACCGATGTTCGCTTTCACGGAGCCGATGAGCAGTGGCTCCGTGCGTGAGCCGAACACCGCGCCGAGCGCCGTGGCCTCGATCGGATCGCCCAGCGACGTGCCGGTCCCGTGCGCCTCGACGTAGGACACGCGCGAGGGCTCGATCCGGGCATCGGCCAGCGCGGCGCGAATCACCGCCTGCTGCGCCGGACCGTTCGGCACCGTCAACGCGCTGGTGCGGCCGTCCTGATTCACGGCGGTCCCGCGGATGACGGCGAGCACGCGGTCGCCGTCGCGTCGCGCGTCCGCGAGCCGCTTCAGCACGACGACGCCGCAGCCTTCGCTGCGGATGAATCCGTCCGCTGCCACGTCGAACGTCTTGCAGCGTCCGTCCGGCGCGAGCATGCGCGACCGGCAATGGTTGATGTGGATGGCCGGCGAGAGAATGACGCTCACGCCTCCCGCGAGCGCCAGCGTCGATTCGCCGCTGCGCAGGCTCTGGCAGGCTAGATGCACGGCGACGAGCGACGACGAGCACGCCGTGTCGACGGAGAGGCTCGGACCCTGAAGACCCAGCAGATAGGAGATCCGGCCCGAGGCGATGGCGTGCGCGTTGCCCGAGGCCATGTAGGCATCGATGCCCGCGGCCGGACGGTTGGCAAGCCGCTGGTAGTAGTCCACGCCGCCGACGCCCATGAACACGCCGCTGGCGGAGCCCGCGAGCGCGTCGGTGGCGATGCCGGCCGAGGCCAGCGCATCCCAGCAGGATTCGAGCAGCAGTCGCTGCTGCGGATCGAGGCTCATCGCTTCGCGTGGAGAGATGCCGAAGAAGCCGGCGTCGAACGCCTCGATCCCCTCCACGAAGCCGCCGTGCCGCGTGTACATCGTGCCCGGCACATCGGGGTCGGCATCGTAGAACGCGTCGATGTCCCAGCGGCTCTTCGGGATCTCGGTCACCGCGTCGACGCCGTCGCGCAGCAGGCGCCAGTACGCATCCACGCCCGCGGCACCCGGGAACCGGCAGCCGATACCGACGATCGCCACGGCATCCCGCTGTGGCGCCTCGGCCGCGCGCAGCCGTGCCTGCAGTTCCTCGATGCGCGTCAGCGCCTCGCGCATCATCGATTCGTAGGGCATCCCGGGACTACTCATGTGTCACGACCCGAGTGCCTGACGCAGTTCAGCCAGCTTGCGCTGGAGTTGCTCGGCGGCGCTCTCCACGGCGTTGCTCTCGACAGCGACGCCCTCTACGGCGGGGCTCGCGGCCACGGCCGCCGGGGCGGTCGCGGCCGTGGACACCGTGGATCCACCCATGAGCGGCAGGATGTGGCTGACGATCGCGTCCGGCGTGGGGTAGTCGAACACCAGCGTCGAGGGGAGCGCGCAGCCGCAGTTGGCCTGCAGCCGATCGCGCAGCTCCATCGAGGTCAGCGAGTCGACGCCCAGCTCGAAGAGACCCTGCTTCATGTCGATGACCGTCGTCTCGTGGAGGCCCAGCACACGACGGATGTCCGTTCGCACCTGTTCCGCCAGCAGCGATCGCTTCCGTTGCGCGGGCGCGGAGGCGAACTCCGCGGCAAACGACACCGTGGGCGCGGGCGCGGCTGCGCCGGGGGAGGTGGCTGACGCTGCCACGCAGTCCTCGAGGAACGGCAGCGCCTTCATGGCGGCGGGTATCGCCTGCCAGTCGACGCTGAAGACGCCGACCTGGGCCGGGCCGTTCTGCAGCAGCCGGTCGAGTATCGCAAGGCCGCGCGCCGGTTCGATGCCGCGCAAGCCCTTCATGCGCACCCGCCGGGCGACGTCGGTGCCGGCCGCTTTGCCGATCTCCTCCCAAGCGCCCCAGTTGATGCTGAGCGCGGGCTGGCCGGTCGCGCGCCGGTAGGCGGCGAACGCGTCGAGAAACGCGTTGGCGGCGGCGTGACTGGCTTGACCGGCGGACCCGAAGAGCGAGGTGGCCGCCGAGAAGAGCACGAAGTGGTCGAGGCGATCTCCCGCTGTCGCCAGATGCAGATTCCACGTGCCCTGCACCTTCGGCGCGAGCGCCTGGGCGAGGCGTGCGTCGTCCAGTTGCAGGAGGATGCCGTCGTCCAGGATACCGGCCGCGTGGAAGACGCCGGCGATGCGGATGCCTGTGCAACGAACATCGTCGAGCACCGCGGTGATCCGATCCACGTCGGCGACGTCGGCCTGCCGTGCGACGACGCGCGTGCCGCGTGCCTCGAGGGCGCGGATCGCCAGAGCGGCGTCGCCCGAGGGTGCGCGCCGACCCACGAGCACCACACACCCGGCACCCTTCGTCGCCAGCCACTCGGCAACGAGCAGTCCGAGGCCGCCAAAGCCGCCCGTCACGACGTACGCCGCGTCGGGGGCAAACACGGGGGCAACCCGCGTCGCCGCGCCCGCCTGCGGGCTTCGATACGGGCGAAGCCTCGGGGAGGAGACCCGGCCCTCCCGAACGACGACCTGCGTCTCGGAGGACGCGCGACCGAGCCCATCGACGACGGCCGTGGCTGTGTCCGTGGCCGTGTCGATGTCGACGAGCGTCGTCCTGAGCGTCGGATGTTCGAGCGCGACGACCTTCCCGATGCCCCAGAGCGGCGACTGCACGAGTCCGGCGACGGGTTCGCCGGATGCCGCGATGGCACCGCGCGTCACGATCACAAGCCGGCACTCGCCCGGAACCGCCTGCGCCAGCGACTGCACGAGCCGCAGCAACCCGCTGCTCAGGCGCTCCGCCGTGCGCTGCATGTCCGCGCCAGAGAGGGCGTCGGCGGACGGTGCCTCGAGCGCGCGGAGGTCGACGACACCCGCGATCGCGGATGCGTGAGGCAGATCGTCCACCGCGGCGACGGACGCGTCGCAGCCCAGCGCCGCCAGCGCGGCGCACACGCGATCGGCCTGCGCGTCGTGACCCACGACGAGCCAGCGGC
>JBIKWH010000274.1:0-3720 GCA_044356435.1 Vicinamibacterales bacterium | reverse complement strand
CGAGAGCGACCACCCGCACGGGCTGACTATACTGTGTGCGGAATGCGGGTTTCACCGGGACGGCGCCCGTGCGTCACCGCCACGGCGGGATTCGCCGCGTTCATCGCCTTCGGCGCGGCACCGGCGTTCGCCGCCCTGCAGAACGCGCCGCGGCCTGAACCGATCGACCGGCGGATCGCCACGCGCATCCGCGCGCTCGAGGACGACGCCGACCGGATCGCCGCCGAGGCGCGGACCGTGGTCGAATCCATCCGGACACTCGAAGGCGAACGCGACCGGCGGATCGCCGAGGCCGACCGCGCGGCCCGCGAGGCCCGCGCCACCGAGCTCGAGCTCTCCCTCGCGCGGCAGCGGCTCGACAAGCTGCGTCAGGCCGAGGCGATGGACGAGCCGCTGATCGCGGCCCGCCTGGTCCAGGTCTACAAGCAGGGCCACGGCGGCTACATCCGGTTGCTGCTCGGCGCCGAGACGCTGCAGGACATCGGTCGCGCGGCACGCACCATCTCGAGCCTCATCGATCAGAACGCCGCCCGCGTCACGGCCCGGCTTGAAGACATGGCCCTCGCGAAACGCGTCGAGGAAGAGCTGGCCGGCCGCCTGGTGGCGCTGCACGATGCGGGCCTGCAGGCGCAGGAGGCGAGCGTGACCGCCGCGGCGGCGATCGCGGAGCGGGAGGCCACGGCCGCGCAGCTCGACCGCCGGCGCGACGCGAACGCGGAGATGTTGAGCGAACTGCGGGCCTCGCTCACAGGCACCACGCCAGCGACAGCCGCCCCGGCCGTCATTGCGGCGGTCGTGCCTCCCGGGCTCCGCGCCCCGTTTTCCGCCTTCAAGGGCGCGCTGGACTGGCCGGTCGTCGGCCCCGTCACCACCCGGTTCGCATCAGGACGGCGGCAGGCCAGCGCGTTGGCGAACGGCGTCACCATCGCCGCGCCGCCCGGCACGCCGGTCGTGGCGGTGCACGCCGGCATCGTGACCTACGCCGAACCGCTCGCAGGGTTCGGGACGATGGTCATGCTCGACCACGGCGGCGGCTACAGCTCGGGATACGGACTCCTGCGCTCGACACCCGCGCGGCGCGATCAGCGCGTGGCCGAAGGCGAGCAGATCGGCGTGGTCGGGGATACTCCGGTCACGGGCACCCGCACGGCGCTCTACTTCGAGGTCCGGGCCAGTGGCCGGCCGGCCGATCCCCTACAATGGCTTCGTCCACGCTAGGTTGCCTATGAACCCACGCACACGCGCTTCGGTTCTCGCCATCTCCATACCGGTCATGCTGCTGGCCGTCGTCGGCGGCTACCTCGGTCAGGCGGTGGGCCGGGACGACACCTACAAGCACCTCGCGGTGTTCGAGGATGTGGTCTCGATCGTCCTCAACAACTACGTCGAGGATGTCGACCCGACGAAGGCGATGCGCGGTGCGCTGCATGGGCTCGCCGACGCGCTCGACGCCGACAGCGCGTTTCTCACGCCGGCGCTGGCGAAGTCGATCGGCGCCAACGAGCCCTCCGGTCCCGCCGAGACGGGCATCGAGCTGATGAAGCAGTACTACCTGCGCGTCGTGTCCGTCAGGGACGGCTCACCCGCTGCCCGCGCGGGCCTGCGAACAGGCGACTTCATCCGAGTCATCGGCGACAAGGCCACGCGCAACATGTCCACGCTCGAAGGCGCGCGCCTGCTGCGGGGTGCCGCGGGGTCGAAGGTGTCGCTCGTCATCATCCGCGGCAGCGCCACGGAACCGCACGTGGTCGAGCTCACGCGCGAGAAGCCGGCCGGGGCCGACGTAACCTCGAAGCTGCTGAACCCGACGACCGGCTACGTGCGTGTCGTCGAGTTCTCGAACCAGGCCGTCAGCGGGCTCAAGCCGGCCGTGGAGAAGCTGACGAAGGCGGGCGCCACGCGCGTGGTTGTCGACCTCCGCGGTACCGCGAAAGGCGACCTCGACGCGGGCATTGCCGCCGCACGACACTTCGTGAAGTCCGGCGCGCTGACCATCAAGCAGGGCAAGGGCGATCAGCGCGAGACCGTCAGCGCGAACGCCGCCGACGGCTCGCTGACCACGCCGCTCGTGCTGCTGACCACGGCCGGCACTGCCGGTGCCGCGGAAGTCTTTGCCGCGGCCATTGAGGGCGCGAAGCGCGGAACGCGGGTCGGCGAGCGGACGCTCGGCCGGGCGGCCCGCCAGCGTCTGGTGCGTCTGCCGGACGGCAGCGGCCTCTGGCTGTCATGGCAGCGGTATCTCACGCCCGGCGGCGATCCGATCCACGAGAAAGGCCTGAAGCCGGACGTTCCCGTTGCCGAGCCGGAAGTCGAATTCGGCGCCCCGGTGCCCGCCGGCGATCCGATCCTCGAGAAGGCGCTCGAGGACGCTCCGCAGAAGAAAGCCGCCTAGCCAGGCGAGTCGCCGCTCCGGCCCCCTACGGGTTTCCGTTAGTTGCCCGCGCCTGCCGGCACAGCTACGCTCGCCCGCTGACCCCCGGCCGCCTCGCGGCCCCACATCAGGGAGACCGCCATGAGTGATCGCAGAAGCCGCCCCCGCACGCACGTCCTCCATTTGACCGCTGTCGCAGCCGCCCTCGCGCTCGCCGGCAGCACCGGCATCGGCCAGGAACCGGCCCGCACGACGCTGCACCTCAATCCGTCGATCGCGAAGTGGGCCGCCGGGAAGGCCGCGATCGGCATCAGCACGTCGAGCTTCTCGCTCGAGGACGCGCAGACAGTTGCCCGCTCGGGCGCCGACTTCGTGCGGCTCGACATGGAGCACTCGCCGTTCAACGTCGACACGATCCGGACGTACCTGATCGGGATGACGGACAAGCAGGGCATCCTGAAGCGCGGCAACGCCGTGTTCCCGACCGCACCGGTCGTACGCATTCCCCCCTACGGGCGCGAGCAGCCGGACTGGGCCGTCAAGCAGGCGCTCGACGCCGGCGTGATGGGGATCAAGTTCCCGACCATCGACAACAAGGCGGAGGCCCTGCGTGCCGTGAAGAGCATGCGCTACCCCGCGCCGCGCGGATCGAAGTATCAGGAGCCGGCCGGCCTCCGGGGCATGGGAGCCGGCAACGCCACCTGGCTCTGGGGCGTGGGCGGTGACGAGTACAACCGCCGGGCCGACCTCTGGCCGCTCAACCCGGAAGGCGACCTCTTCTCCATCATCATGATCGAGTCGGCCGAGGCCGTGAAGAACATCGACGAGATCGCGCAGGTTCCGGGTGTCGGCGTGCTGTTTGTCGGCACCGCGGGCGACCTGCCCGCGTCGCTCGGCGTGCGGCCGGATTCGCCTGAGGTTGAGGCCGCAGCGCAGAAGGTGCTCGTCGCCTGCAAGAAGTACAACGTGATCTGCGGTGGCCTCGGCAATCCGAACGACATCGAACGGAAGGTCAAGGAAGGCTGGAAATACATCGACGTCGGCCGCACCGGTGCGGGCCTGGCGACCAGCACGGCCGCCGCGCTCAAAGCCGGCCAGGCTGCATCGAAGTAGGCCGGAAGGGCAGCAGGATGAAGGGGATCATCTATCTCTCGGGTGCGCTGACGGTCGGCGCGGTGCTGGTCCTTGGTCACGCGCGGCCAGCCGCGCAGGGCGGCAACTCCGACATCATGGCGCCCGCCTCGACGCCTGAGGACTCGAAGAAGAAGCCCGGCACCTGGAAGCCGAAGATGCGCCCGGACGGCCAACCGCAGATCGAGGGGTACTACCAGGCCGTCGCCAACGAAGGC